>JASHYD010001149.1 GCA_030043175.1 Xanthobacteraceae bacterium
AAATCGTCGCAATCTGCGATTGTTGCGCAGGTCAGAAGCAGCAACATTTCCGCCAGAGGGAAGGCCACCCGCCAGGACTGCCGACCATCCTCGATCCGCGAGAAATGTCTGAGTAGAACGGCCAGCCGTGACCTCGGCAGCTCCTCGTCCAGAATCATTTCCATGTGCGCCTCCGCTGCGAATCAGCGCACAGGGAAACATGGCCATCGTACGCCGCTTCGCGCTCGGTCTCGTCCGTGCCAACAAGTCCAAGCGCAGCGTCAAAACACGCAGAAAGTCAGCAAGTTGGGACACGTCTTACTTGCTCGAACTGCTGCAGCTTAAGTGAGCGTTAACCCGGAATCCGTGCCGTGAGATTAGCTCCAGTCCCGATGGCCAGCCATGCTCCACATGTAGAAGCCAACCACCAGGGAGGCATACACGAGGGCCGGAATCGCGCATCCGAGCGCAATGCCGCGGTAGAACTGAAGCTGCGAGGTCGCATGTTGAGCGAACTCGAAGGCGTTCACGTAAGCGGACATGATCGAGGTTCCGATCACCGTTGCCATTGTCCACGGAGCGATCTTCCGGCGAACGGCTTCCGTGGCCGCAACCATCGCGCCAGCCTTGTGCGCCAACATAAGCAGGTCAATTCCAGCAGCCATCAAAAGCAGCAGCCTGCCAGAGGTCGCTGCCAGTGTGGTCAATCACGCCTTGGGTCAGGTGTCCGACGGACAGGGCGACTACACCCGCCCGCCGAAATGCCGAAGATCGATCCGGCAACAGCGCGGTTTCGATTGCCGTCCATTCGTCTGGAGTGAATCTGAAGGTTCGTGCCATTGATGCGTTTTCAGTTTTCATTCTTAAATGTCCTTTCAAGTTATGAAATTTGCCGCCTTTTTCGTTTTATTTTTGGCGTCTATAACTATTTATGTTTCCTTGAACCTCAATGAACCTCCGCGAACCTTATTTGGTTCGGTAGGAGATCCCGTCACTTGAAAGAGTGGCGGGATACCGGAGAAGACGAATCGCAGGCATCATCAAGAACAGGACGCACAAGTTTCTGGATAGCGGGCGGCCTGGGGTAGCTTTTTATCCGACTGGAGTAGGAAGGCTGGGAACTAACGAGCCCTGCTTTGGGATGAGGGTTGGCGAGCACCGAATCATTCTGACTGCGGATGAGGATACCTAGCAGCCTGGCTTGCTTCGACCGGTCCGCTTCACCTAATGCGACAGCAAGATTGAGATTTGCCTGCGCCCATAGGCTAGGCGCATTGTCTTGAGTAATCTCCTGCATTGCGGCTTCTATGGCTTCTATAGCCTCTTTCGTCCGTCCAGCTTTGACGAGCGTTGTGCCAAGATTCGCCTGCGCCTTGGCCCATGCTAACGGCTGCCGATCGCGCGGCCTCATCTCTAGAGCCATGAGCCGGGCACGGAGTGCGTTCGTAAGGCTCTCAGCCGAACCGTCCTAGCTCACACACTATCTTGCGGAATTCACCATCTTGCGGAATTCACCAAAATTGCTCGAAGGAGAGTGCTCCAACGCGCCCGAAGACCCGCGCGACCTAACGTCGGGCTGCCTGCCGGGGGACTTCCCGGCCGGAATTCCGACAGCTATTGTTCAACCCCCAGAGAGGCTCCGTCGCCTGAGACCCACGAGGCATGTTTCACCGCACCGATGCAGCGTTATTCCGGGGCTCGGGCGCAGACCGAAAGCCCCGGAATCCAGTAACCCCATGCATTCCGCGAGGAGGCAGGCGACTACCATGACGGATTACTACAATTTTTTCTTTAGCTTCGCCTCGGTAGACTGGAAAAGGGGAAAAAGGGACGATCTCCAGGTCTTCTTCGAAGATTTAAAGAGTAAGCTCACGGAATTCGGACTTGAGGGGTCTGGTTTTCTTGCCCCAGACAGTATCGCCCGCGGGGCAGAGTGGGAGAAGGAGCTACGGAATGCATTGTCCGCGAGTTCCGTCCTCGTGCCGATCTACTCCCCCAACTATTTCAAGAGCGTCTGGTGTGGCAAAGAATGGGAGGTTTTCTGGCTCCGACAGCAAGAGAACCAAAATATGCCACCTGCCGATGTTCGCGGCCCCAATGTGATCCTCCCTGTAATATGGACCGCCGAGTTTCTCGAACTGCCTACTCGCGTGAAAGCAGTCCAATGTCGGCATCCGGTGGCAGACGCGCAGGCTTACGGCCAAAAAGGCCTCGGCTACGTAATGCAGGCACCGCGGCGTTTTCCCGGGATTTACCGAGACTTCGTCCACCAATTCGGCGCTGAGCTCGCCACCATGGTCCAGGCTCAAGGGGCCGCCAAGATGCGGCCTATCCCGAGACTGGAACAGCTCGACCTGCCATTCCCGGCGCAATACAAGCTTGGGCTCTCGCACGTCCAATTTGTGTTCCTGGCAGGCCGAAGGGATGAGATGACCTCGCGCACGCGGCACGATTGCTACGGAACCTACGAGGATCGGTATGACTGGCGCCCCTGCTTCCCGGAGCCCTCATGGCCGCGCAGGACCGCGCGCGATGCCTGCAAGATGATGGTTAAGTTTTCGACACGCTATTTCAATATGGCGTCGTGCCATACGCAATTCGTAAAATATATCCTGCGTTTCCTCACCAAACATCGCCATGAATGCAGACTGAATATCACATACAGATTTAAAAAAATATTCATGCGATTTAATTCGTTTTCCGATACTATAGTATGTTCCCCGTTGGCTACGTTTATTTTCGTCATCTCCTTTCTCTCTGGCATGTCGGCCCATTCATATGAGCCAATCAATGGACTCCGTATATTTTCGAATACAAACGTACTTTGATATGCCAATTTAAGTGCTTGAAATGCCACTTCCATCCGCCGTTCTTCAAGCTGCTCACGTTTCCATTTTTCAAAACTCCGAAAACCGAAATATGCGATAATTACTGTCACCGCAAATCCTAGCAATGTGACGGCTGGCGACGCAAAGTCTTTCAAGACTTCGTAATGCGCCAAAAACCATTCACGCAAAATCGTTCATCCTCTCGCGCTCAATTTCTGGCATGGTCAGTGGCAATGACGGCCCCGACCCTCGGTACTAGTCTAGGGGTGCGGGGAGACCGAGAGCCGGGACCGGGGCACGGCACATCAATGCGGGCAGGTGAGGCCACCGCGCGCGAGCCGAACACTAGCGCCAGCCACGATCGACTGCATTGGCACTTGGTAGCATCTAATTGCACGAAGATTTAGTCATGTCGCCGACCACAGCGCTGTTTATTCATGAGTTGTTCATGGG
>JASHYD010001150.1 GCA_030043175.1 Xanthobacteraceae bacterium
AAGCCTGGCAGTTGGGGAATACCAGTCCTCTGGCGGAAAACCTGCGCCAGCTGTTGGGAGACCTGCCCGCCAATGGCGCGATCAGGTTCTCGAACAACCCGGCGGTCGAAGGAGCCATGGACGCCGGCGAGGCGGCATTCGCACGGCGCGATTTCGATGCCGCGCTAACCGCGTACGCAAAGGCGCTGGAACTCGAGCCCTCAAACTATTCCGCCGCTCTCTTTACAGCAAATACTTACGACCGAAAGAACGACTTCGCTCGCGCCAGCCAGTGGTACGAGCGTACGATGCACCTTGATCCAAACATCGAGACTGCCTTCCGCTATTATGCCGACATGCTGGCCAAGCAGGGCGATATGGCCAAGGCGCGCAGCATGCTCATTCACGCCGCTGTAGCCGAACCGTATAACAAGATTGTCTGGCGCGAGATTCGCGCGTGGGCGCTGATCAACAACACCGCGTTCAACCTGGTGTATCTGCCGATCCCTGTGGTCACGAAGGATGCCCCCCACCCGGCTCCCGGGCAGCAGCAACTCTTGTCCGCATGGCGGGCCTATCATTCAGTGATCGCGGACTGGCGAAAAGGCGACAGGTTTGAGAAGCAGTTTCCACAGCAGACATACCGACACTCCCTTCCGGAAGAATCCGAAGCCCTGACTGCGGCGGCCGAGGTCCTGCAAACGCTCAGGCAAGATACCAGCAGCGCTGAATTGGTGGCAGGTAATACGGTTGCCGGTTTGCTGCTGAAGCTGCACGAGGCTGATCTTATTGATCCTTACGTGCTTTTCAGCCTTGGAGACGATGGTATTGCCCGCGACTACAAAGCGTATCGGACGGCGAATCGCGGCAAACTCGAGGAGTACATGGATAAATTCGTGATGCCGCCCGCGCCGGCCGCCAAGTAAACCGATTCCGGTCAATCAAGAAAGGCGGCATTAGAATTCCACCTCAGGCCGCACAAACTGCAAGTCTTACTCAAGCAGTGCCAGTCGCCTGGGTCGACGCGCCAGAAGCAACGATCGCCACCATGCCCCGGTTTGCTCCCGGAAGAATCCGAGGGCCTATGAATTTTGCGAGTAGATAACTGCGGCTGCCAAGGTCCTGCAAACGCAAAGCGCATCGGGCGGGGAATCGCAGCAAACTGGAAGGGTATATGGACAAATTCGTGATGCCGCCGGCACCGGGCGGCAAATAACGGCTTCGGGATTAATCAAAAAAGCGGCTTCAGAATTTCATCTGAAGCCGCTCAAACTGCAACTCTTACTCAGGCCTGCAACAAGGGCTCTAGGGAGACCCGGTGGCGGTTGCCGAAGCGCTAGCAGCAACAACGCGCTCAATCGCCATCATGCCCCGGTCCTCATGTCCGAGGATGTGGCAATGGAAGACGAAATCGCCGATGTCCGGTCCGCGGAAGTCCATCAGTAGCTGGACCTGCGGGTACGGAATAACCGGATTGCCGTTGGCGTCGACGCAGGCGGGTGGCTCGATGCCACCATTCTGTGGCGGCGGACCACCGCAGAACGGAACCTCAATCATATCCAGGAACTGGCCGTTGATGGCCGGCGCCGGCTGGCTGCCGTTGGCCAGGAAGTTGTCCTGCGACAGGACCATGAAATGGATCTGATGCTGGTGCAGTTCATGGTTCTCGCGGGCGTGGTTCTGGACGATCCACTTCTCCACGGTTCCCTGGGTGGTGATGATCGCCGGCGGGTTGTTATTGTCGAATGGCGTGTCGATCGGATAAGGCTGGGTCGCGCACTGCGCACCTGATGCAGTCACGCATCCGGAGGCGTTGATGAAGAACGCACTTCCATCCTCGACCTCTTCGAAGAACACGGTGCGGGTGAGCGCAGGCGTCGCGTTTGCGATGCCGCCGAACTTCTGCTTGGTGGTGTCCAAAGCGGTAGTGGCGGGAACCCTGTCGTCGGCGGTTGGTGTGCCCGAGGGGGCAGCAAGTTTCATGTTGAGCAGAGGCCGTGTCGGAGCATCGTCGCCAAGCGGCCCGGAGATGATGTTCTGCGTAACCAGCTGGGCGACTTTAACACTCGAAGCGGGCGCATTCACAAGAAACTCGACGCGCGCGGCAGGCGGCAAACGGAAGTGCGTCACCGCAATCAGATTTCCGGGCTGAGTGCCGTCCTGCGAGTTTACCGGAACCGCATCGATGCCGACAATCTGGATCGTCTGCGCTACGCCGTCAAATCGCACCTGCAGGTCGAGAATGACGCCCGATGTACTGTTGGTCAGACGCCAGAACTGCCGTTCGCCGGGCTCCATCTGGATGACTGCCGGCGTGTAAGTAGTAACTGGCGGGTTCACTGCCGTATTTGTTGTTGCATTAAGCGGAACGTTGTTGACGCTGAGGTCGACCTGCGGAATTCCACCTTCCGTGCCGCCAGGGCTTTCCGCCAGGCCCTGCAGCGTCGGCAGGTCGCGGACCACCAGGATGCGCTCGCGCAGGCCGGCAGTTGCTGGCTGCACATTGTTAATGCCATCGACCACGAGGGCTCCGGATCCACCGCCCTGGACAGCAGCTTCCGCGAGGCCATGAACGTGCGGGTGATACCAATAAAGCCCCGGTGGCTCGTTGGTCGGGAACGCGATGCTGTAGGAGAAGGTGTTTCCTGGATTGATCAGCGTTTTTACGACGTTATCGCCATGACACGCCGGGCTCGTGTTGGTGCCGTGATAGTGGATGTTCATCGACCCGCCGGTCATGCCGTTGGCGTTCGCCGGGTTCTGCGTCAATTGGGTCGTATCACCGCAAGTGGGCGCGATGAAGGCCTCGGTCGTATCCCCCACGGGATTGAATGGCGTGTTGTTGGTTACCGTAATATTGAGGGTATCACCGGCATTTACGTGCAGGGTCGGGTTCTCCAGGCCGTTCGGAGTCATAAAGCAAAACAGTTGTCTGCCGGCCGCATCGGTGGTTGTTTGATAAGAGAACCTGACGTTGAGAACTCCGTTCTGGCTAAACAGCGGTGGCGGGTTTTGAACGATGCTGCCAGCCGCAAATCGCGCACAGGGGTTGGCAACCGGGGCCACAGCATTCGAACTGGTAACGCCTGCCGCGCTGCCAAGCGACGAGCTTGGAGCTGCGGTTTGAGCCATGGCTGCAACTCCGCCTGTGGCCCACAAAGCCATCACTATGCCGGCTCCGCCAATAGATCGGCGCAGCGGCACCGCAAACTCTCGTGGTCTGTTGAACATTAGCTTTCTCCCCGTACAGGTTATGTCCACACTCACCCGAGACCGGTCGGAAATCGGGACCCGTACCGTGGCACCGGTAGTAAAACCAAAGATCGGTTTTGCGACATTGTTGTGGACTATCCGGGGATTTGGCGAGGACGGCGGCTGCAAATAGCAGAATTCGCACCGCTGTGATCAAATGGAGACAGTTGGTGCAGCCAGGAGGAGTAAGTGCGCCGGGAGTCAAATGGTTGTGCGCGCTGGCCGCAATATCACCGGCGGCCCGACCACACTGGCCCACGATAACGTCCCAAAAGGGACTTTGTTGTCCGTTAAGCGGTATTCGCAACTCCGGCAATTGTATTTTCCAATACCGGCACTCAAGTGGCAATCCTGGTTTCTTGGTGCGCCGTTATTGTGGACTATCCTGGGGTTCGGAGAGGACGGTGGCTGCGAATAGCAGAATTCGCACCGCCGTGATGGAATGGGCGCAGTTGCGCAATGAGGGGGGAGACAAATGTGGCAGGGAGTCAACTGGCTCTGCGCACTGGTCGCAATGTCCTGCAATTCGGTACCCGATATCGCGGCCATTCAGACCGCATACGAACGCGAAGCGTCTGCCGGTAGCACACTCCACGACGGCGGTCTGCAAGTCCTGCAAGCCAAATGTCACGACGACGGCACCGACAAATTTCTCTGCGAGGTCACCTTCATATCGAAAGGCGATCCTGAGCGCCCCTATTTCGACGTCGTCACCGTTGCCCGGGCGGCCGAGGGCTGGGAACTCAAGAGCGGCCTGTGCAAGCCCTAAAACAGTGATCCCCGTGCCGTGGACGGCGAGGACGTTTCGAGTGAAGCGTCTCGCCGTCGTGTGAACCGCAATTCAAAATCAAACGTCGACCAACCGCCGTGGCGTCAGGTGCGCACTAGCACACAGCGTTATTGTGGTGAGGCCGATGAAGTGCGCTTCGGCCTCAAGCGCGTCGTGCTCGTCGCCATCGCCAATCTTCGTTGCATCCGGACCCCACGCGGTGATGAGCGCCGCACGCGGACCTCGGTCTCCCAAGGTGATCTATGAAGGGCCGCTTGAAGGAGACCCCTCGAAGACGTCGTCTGAGCGCGCAACGGCGCCACGCGCTTGAACTGCTTGCCGGCAGTCAGGGCGGAGTTACCGAGCTTCTCCTGCTCGCGCACGGCGTCACACCTCACATGTTAGGCCGCCTCCTCCGCAGCGGGCTCGCAACAATCCAGCGCGAGACCATTAAGTCTAGCGAGCAGATCATCGATATTGGCCGCATCACGATCACGGACGCCGGACGGCGGGTACTCGAGACGTCGCATTTTCCAGCGGTCCAATGAGCGCCCCTCTTCCGGGCACAGTGCTGCCATACTGACGTCGATTGGATCACCGCGGCTCCTGCTGCTTGAGGAACCCGAGAGACGCATCAGAGCTAGGGTCGGCTTGAAGCGGCGAAGATCATCCGAACTTATTCGACCGCGGAAATCCCCTCGGCGCGAGGCGTCCAGCGTCGGCGCGGTTGCCGCGCCAATCGGCAAGTTCGCTGATGCTGAGAGTGAACGCCCGCCCGGCCGAGTCCATCCATGACAGGCCATCCTCGGCCTTGAAGGTCTTGATGTCGGACAGGCCGCCATCCTTGTAGCGTTGCAGGCGGACGCCGCGCCCGCGCGTCATTTCCGGGACCTGGTCCAGAGAGAACAGCAGGAGCTTGCGGTTCTCGCCGATCGTCGCAACCATTTCGCCGTCGGCGACGCACATGGCACGCGCCTCGTCGGGAAGCGAGACGTTGAGGACCTGCTTTCCTTTGCGGGTATTGGCCATACACTCGTCCTCCGGCACCAGGAAACCTCTGCCCTCCCGGCTGGCCACCAGCAACTTACGGCCGCCCGCGGCCGTGAACGCCGATACGAGATCGGATTCCTGCTCCAGATCGATAAACAACCGCACCGGCTCGCCGTGGCCGCGCCCACCCGGAAGCTTGCCGGCATCGAGCGTGTAGAAGCGGCCGTTGGTTGCGAATATCAGGCACTTCGATGTTGTCTCCGCTGGAAACGCGAAGCGCAAGGCGTCGTCGGCCTTGAAGGCGACTGCGGAGAGGTCGGTGACGGTCCCTTTCAGGGCGCGGATCCAGCCTTTTTGCGACACCACGACGGTGATCGGCTCACGGATCACCATCGCCTCTTCGATCGCCGCCTCGTCGTGCTCAGGCGCCTGCGAGAAGGAGGCGCGGCGCTTGCCGAGCGGCGTCGCCGGGCCAAAGGTGGTGCGCACCGCCTTGATCTCGTCTGCGACTGTCTTCCACTGATCCTTTTCGGATTTGACCAGGTCGCGGAGCTTCTTGCGTTCGGTGCGCAAATTTCGGTCCTCGGCCTTGATTTCCATTTCCTCCAGCCTGCGCAGGTGGCGCAAGCGCATGTTGAGAATGGCCTCGGCCTGAACGTCGCTCAGTCTGAAGGTACGTACGAGGACGGGCTTAGGCTCGTCCTCATTGCGGATGATGCCGATGACCCGGTCGAGATTGAGATAGGCGATGAGAAAGCCGCCCAGCACTTCCAGCCGGTTCTCGATTTGCTGCAATCGATGATTGGTGCGGCGTAGCAGCACCTCCCGGCGGTGGTCAAGCCATGCGCGCAACGCTTCTGCAAGGCCAACCACTTTCGGAATCTTGCCCCTCATCAGCACGTTCATGTTGAGAGGAATGCGGCTTTCGAGCTCGGTGAGCTTGAATACCGATTCCATCAGGAGCTCCGGGTCGGCCGTGCGCGCCCGCGGCTCGATGACGAGGCGAATATCCTCTGCCGATTCGTCCCGCGCTTCGCTCACCAGGGGAAGCTTCTTGTCGTTGACGAGCTCGGCGATTTTCTCGACCAGACGCGACTTCTGCACCAGCCATGGGATCTCGGTGACGACGATCTGCCAGCCGCCCCGGCCGGTCTCCTCCTTGGTCCAGCGCGCCCGTACCCGAAACGAGCCGCGACCCGTGACATAGGCCTCGGCGATCGCGGCCGGATCATCGACGATCACGCCGCCGGTGGGGAAATCGGGGCCCGGCACGTACTTTAGGAGATTGCGGCTCTTGGTATTGGGATGCTCGATCAGGTGGAGCGCCGCATCGCACAGCTCGGCCACGTTATGAGGCGGTATTGCGGTCGCCATGCCGACCGCAATGCCCTGGGAGCCGTTGGCGAGCAGATTGGGAAAGGCACCCGGCAGCACAACGGGCTCTTCCTCGGAGCCATCATAGGTCAGCCGGAAATCGACCGCATCCTCGTCGATCCCCTCCATCAGGAGGCGGGCCACTTCGGTAAGACGCGCCTCGGTGTAGCGCATCGCCGCCGGATTATCCCCGTCGATATTGCCGAAATTGCCCTGGCCGTCGATCAGCGGGTAGCGCTGGGCGAAATCCTGGGCTAACCGCACCAGCGCGTCATACACGGCTTGATCGCCATGGGGGTGGAATTTGCCGATGACGTCGCCCACTACGCGGGCGCATTTCTTGAACGCGGCGCCGGGATCAAGCCGCAACACGCGCATCGCATAGAGGAGGCGACGGTGGACCGGCTTGAGGCCATCGCGGGCGTCTGGCAGCGCGCGGCCCGTGATGGTAGAGAGCGCATATTGCAGATAGCGCTCTTCCAGCGCGTCACGCAGCGCGATCTCTTGCACGTCGGACGGATCGGGAATGAGGGTGCTCGTCATGGAGAATCGATAGCTAATGATAGTGAATCGATAGCTAAAGCGGGAGGCAACGACAACCTTGTCGCAACCAGCGAGAATGTGAATGTTTTTGACCTTGCCGTTTTCGCGGCTCGGTCGTCCTTGACTTGACTCGGATCGAGAACGGCCAAAAGCGAAAGAATCGCAGGCTCGCGGGGAGGTCGCGCCGTGCGAAAAGGCGCGCAAGGGGGGCGTATCAATCAGCCCGCCTCTTTCCGCACCTGCCGGTTCCTCATTTGGCCTTCATTCACCACAAAGGCGGCGGAACACACGATCCGCGAGGCGGGCGGCCCCATCGGATGTACGCATAATTATCACGGAATATACGCAATGGAGACCGCTTAGCCGGCAGACCGCTGCCGCGATGCACGCGCTCGCACCCACTTACCGTGCCGCGCTGGGCAAAGCACCGCGCGTTGGCGCCAGGAGGCGGGCGGGACCCGTTCTGCGACCTGTGAGCGCATGCGGGTCGGCTGCGCCAGCATGCGCGGCCAGTCGCGCCGCTCCACCCGAATGCAGCGTGCAGCCACCCTCGATCGCCGATCATGGCGTTGCGACGCGTGCGCTGCGGCTGCCCGACCTACCCTGCCCCAACTGCCGAGGCGATGAAGTGATGGCGCTGGTCGGGCAGCATCTCGCCACGCGGCTCGTAGACATGGCGCCTGAGAAAGAACCCCGTCAGCGCAAATGCGTCCTTAAGCTCAGCAGCCGAGGGGGTGCGTGCGTCCTGGCCTTCGGTGCAAAGAAACGCCGGCAGTGCAAGGAGCTTGGCACGCCACGGCTCGCCGGCTTCCCGCGACACCGCCCGGCCGCTCTTTGGCGACACAAAGACAAGTTCGGCCGTCTTGCCCGTGGCGGCGCAGCAATCGAGGTCGAGGCCAAAACCGAGCTCCGCCAGCAGGTCAAGTTCGAACCGAGCCACCAACGCGGCGGCAAGCGAGGGATCGCCGAGATGCCCAGTCGTGTACTCGAGGAGATCGAACACGAGCGGGTGCGGATCGCGCTCCGGCAGCACCCGGCACAGAGCCGCGAGATGATGGAGGCCATAAAGAGCGTGCGCCATCGACAAGTACGAGGCTGCGCGCAGATCGAGGCCCTCGACGACATAATAGCCGAGGTGTTCGTCAAGCCGCGCCCGCCACGTGGCGCTCACCAGATTGCCGACCTGCAACACTGGTTTGTGGCGCGTCCCGGAGCCGCCACGCACGAGGCCGAGATGACGACCATGTTCTCGCGTCATCAACTCGACGACGGCGCTCGTCTCGCCGCGACGGCGGGCGCCGAGCACGACACCGATATCGGCCCATTGCACGCTTTCATCCTCACCATCGTTCGCAACGCGACC
This sequence comes from Xanthobacteraceae bacterium, assembly GCA_030043175.1. Next base: position 8,271 of record JASHYD010001150.1, read on the forward strand.
TCGCCCGGATCAAGCCAAACGGATCCGGCGCGAGCTTGCTGGCCCCCGATGGCAAGCGCAGGCCGGACCCGGTGGCGCAACCATCCCACGCAACATAGGCAAGCCCGCCCTCCCATCAATCCCGCGGAAACTCCAAACCCATCTCGCGGTAGCGCGCAGGATCGTCGGCCCAACCTTCGCGTACCTTCACGAACACAAACAGATGCACCGGCTTCTCAATCAGCCTCGCAATCTCCCTGCGCGCCTCGGCCCCGATCGCCTTGATGGCTTGGCCGCCCTTGCCGAGCACGATTTTTCGCTGGCTTTCGCGCTCGACGAAGATGGTCTGCTCGATACGCACCGAACCGTCGCGCAGCTCCTCCCACGCGTCGGTCTCGACAGTGGAGCGGTATGGTAGCTCCTGGTGAAGCCGCAGGTAGATTTTCTCCCGCGTTATTTCCGCCGCCAGCGCGCGCATCGGGGCATCGGAAATCTGGTCCTCGGGATAGTGCCAGGGACCGGGCGGCGCATGGGCGGCAAGCCAGCGTTTGACCTCTTCGACACCGTCGCCGCTCTGCGCCGACACCATGAATGTCGCGGCGAATGCGAAGCGTTCGCTTGCCTGGCGGGCGAGGCCCAGGAGGCTTGGTTTCGGTACGAGGTCGATCTTATTGATCACAAGGATTTTGGTTGCCGCGACATCGGCAAGCTTTGCGCCGATCGCCGTGGTTTCGTCATCGAGCCCGCGCTTGGCATCGACGATTAGCGCGACACTGTCAGCGTCGTGAGCGCCGCTCCAGGCGACCGCCACCATGGCACGGTCGAGCCGGCGGCGCGGCGCAAAAATGCCGGGCGTGTCGACGAAAATCAGCTGAGCGCTGCCTTCGATCGCGATACCGCGGATGATCGACCGGGTCGTCTGTACCTTGGGCGTGACGATCGTGACCTTGGAGCCGACCATCGCGTTGACGAGAGTCGATTTGCCCACATTGGGAGCCCCGATGATGGCGACGAAGCCGCAACGCTCCCCCTTACTCCCTGACCCGCTGGGGAGGGTGGGGTGGGGGGCCGCCTCGTTGGAGGTGGCGTCCATTTAGCCGGCTGCTTCCGCTCGAAGGCTTTCCTGCACGCCGTCCTGAACCCCCTCGCGCGTGAGCATCGCGGCGGCAGCGGCCTGCTCGGCGGCGCGTTTCGAGCGTCCCACGCCCTCGGCCGGCAGGAATTCTGCGAGGTCTACGGCGACCAGGAATTCCGGATCGTGGTGCGGTCCAGTGCGGGCGATCTCCCGATACGAAGGCGTCGGCAATCCCCGCGCCTGCGCCCATTCCTGCAGCACCGTCTTGGGATCGCGCAACGGGCGCGCCGGC
>JASHYD010001151.1 GCA_030043175.1 Xanthobacteraceae bacterium
ACGGCCTCCGCCTTGAGCGAACCGAGATAGGAATTGAACCCGCCAATGGTGTCGTCCTTGATCGACTCCATCGAGCCGGTTTCATCGAGTAGAAACGTCACCAGCGTGCATTGATCGGTTCCAGCCTTCTTCGACTTAGACATACACAGCCTCCTGTAAAACGGCCGGAATTAGCCTAATCGGCATATATGCCGTATAGCATATGTGTCAACTCTCGATTCGGAAACTCGTCGGCGTCGCAAACCGGTTCCGGTGCGGCGCGGACGGGCTGGACGCCACGATTCGATGGGCATTCTAGGGTTCTCGGACGAGAGAGGTGCCAATACTCGCCACAAGAGCAAATTCGGTGCGTGCCGCGTGCGACAGCTCGTGGGCGAGGATTGCTACGCGGGCGCATTAGCGGCTGGAGTTCAACCGCCCGCCATCTCGTGTTAGGACTTGTGCGGCCGGCGCAGGGGTGCGAACCATCAAATATATCATCGCGTTAGCCACGGTGGTGGTCAGCATGACTGGTCTCTGCCGTGCTTACGAGGCTGCAACTCACCGACAAGCCGTGCTCTACGAGGAGGATCAAGCCACTCCTAATGGAACCCGGTTCGCTGGCTCCGCGGAGTGGCGCACCGAGCGGCCGGCTCCTGGCACGGCGCAGCAACCAGAGGTCGTTCTGCGAGCCTAGATCGAAATTCCGGAACAGAAGGTCCAGGTGCGCATGTCGCTGCGGCGCAATGACAACAAACAGCTTCCCGCGAGCCATACATTCGAGATCGTATTTACGTTGCCGCCGGGCTTTCGCCATGGCGGTATCTCCAATATTCCGGGCCTTTTGATGAAGCAAGGTGAGACGACGCGAGGGGTTCCGCTCAAAGGCGCCTCCGTCAAGGTGACGACGAATTTCCTTCTGATCGGCCTCTCATCGGTCGACGCCGATATGCAGCGCAACGTCCAGCTCCTCAAGGAGCCCGGAGCCCGGATGGCTCGACATTCCAATTGTGTATGGTGACGGCAAGCGGCCCATTCTCGCGGTGCAGAAGGCCCCGCTAACTGCGGAGACTCTTTCGCTGTTGGAGCCGCGTCACGACTCGCAGCACTCGGTGGCAGTCTCACCGAAACTCCCCGACCAGATCGCGCCGCCGGCCTTGGCGCTCCCGACGAAGGCGCCGGAGTATGCATCTCAGCCGGCAGCATCGGCTGAACGCCGTGTCGCACTGGTGATCGGCAACTCCGAATATAGCTCCGCGGCTTTCCTACCCAATCCCCGGCGCGACGCCAAGGCGGTGGCGAACGCCCTGCGTGAAGTCGGCTTCCAGACGGTCGACCTGGCGTCGAACCTCGACCGCGACGCCATGGCAAAGGCCTTGCGCGTGCTGTCGAGGACGGGCGCCGGTTCTTGGCACGGTTCCGCGATCAGGCCGACAAGCCCGATTGGGCGCTCATCTATTTTGCCGGCCACGGCATTGAGATGAGCGGCGCCAACTATCTCGTTCCCATCGATACCAAACTCTTCGATGATCGCGATGTAAAGGCTGAGACCGTGTCAAATGAGGAATTGCTCGACGCGGCCCGCGGCGCCAAGATGTTGCGGCTCCTCGTTCTCGATGCCTGTCGCGTCAATCCATTCAAGGACAGCATGCGCCGCACGATGGCATCGCGCGGCAGCAACGATCGGGGGCTTGCACCAACGCCCGAGGCGGAGCCTGGAACGCTCGTCGTCTACTCTGCGAAGGACGGTGAAGTTGCGGCCGACGATGTCGATGGTGTCAACAGCCCATTCGCCCGGGCCTTCGTGGCGGGATTTAAGGTCCCGGGCCTCGAGGTGCAGCGGCTGTTCGACTATGTCCGCGACGACGTTCTGGATGCGACCAACAAGCACCAGCAGCCATTCACCTACGGCTCGCTGCCAGGACGGAGCGATTTCTATTTTGTGGCGAAGAGGTAGAGCAGTCGTCGCAGGCGAGGACTGCATGAAGGCAGTCTCATGGCTACATCGCGGGTGCCGATCATGCCGTCGAGCATCTCCGCGTGCAGGAATCACCGTGGGTAGCGTCAGGTGTGCCAATGAGGCCTCGCAGCGCCTCGTCCATTTGCGCAAATCGCTATGCTTGGCCATTCTCGAGTGACTGCTTCATGCCGGGATTTGGAGCGGCAGTGTCGGTGCTCACCCCGGCGGACGCTGGGAGTCCGCCAGCATCGCCGTGCAGAGAGAGCGCAGCGAGAAATGGGATAGGCGATCCTCGAACCCGTTCGGCGGAGTTAAGGCTAAACCGAATTTGGCCCGAAAGTCGTATCCGTGACGGACAATCCGTTAAATTGCGATCATCGTCCAACCTCTGCGGGTTCTCTTACGGAGGGATATCGGATGGCGGCCTTACAACCGCGCTCACTGCAAAAACCTCACCTTGAATCGGAGTCGCGTGAGGCGCTCCGATTGCTCGCCCGCAGTCCGCGCGGGGCAACCGAGGATGTGCTTGAACTCGGTCATGGGTTCTCTCGCGAGACTCTGGCAAAGCTGACGCTCGCTGGGCTCGCAAAGCTGGTGACTGAGACCCTGAAAGTAGAGGGCGGCACGTTCACGATTGAGCGTCTACATATCACGGATGCCGGCCGGCGTGCGATCCGAGGTCGATGAGCGCGTATTGTCGTCCGGTTTACAGGTAAGGTCCCCGCCGCTGGCCGGAAAATTGGTAACCCCCAGCAGAGCTGGGGGTTTAAGAGGGGAACCGCCAAAGGCGGTTAGAAAGGATTCTGGGACGAAAGATGGGACTCCATGAGGACGAAAGCTTCAGTTGTAACTGATCCAACTGCTTGTCCGCCTTCTCCTGATTCTCGATGTAGGCGCGAATCATCTCCTCATTCCGTCCTACGGTCGAGACGAAGTAGCCCCTCGCCCAGAATTTGTGGCCCAGAAAATTCCGCACCTTGCATTGCACGTTCTGCGCAATCCAGATCGAGCTCTTCC
>JASHYD010001152.1 GCA_030043175.1 Xanthobacteraceae bacterium
GATTTCATGGCGACTCACCCCGAGTTGGAGCTGGAGGTGTCGAGTACGGATCGACGAGTTGATCTGGTTCAAGAGGGGTTTGACTGCGTATTGCGACTTGGTCCGATCGGGGACGAGACGCTGATTGCCCGCCCGCTGGGCCTGTTGCGCATGGTCAACGCTGCCAGTCCCGCCTATCTGGCGCGCTATGGCGTCCCTCGATCGCTAGAAGATCTCCAGCGTCAGGAACATCGGACAATTCATTTTTCGACGATGCTGGGCGCAAGACCCTATGGATGGGAATATCCGGACGGCGGCGACAGCTACGCGACGCTTCAGTTGCCGGGTGCGCTACACGTCAACAGCGCGCAGACCTACGAAGCCGCTGCCCTCGCCGGCCTGGGCCTGATTCAGGCGCCACTCTTGGGGATTGGCCGATACTTAGAAAGTGGAGCGCTTGTGGAGATCATACCTGATTTTCGTCGCCGGGCGCTCGCCGTGTCCCTCGTCGTAGCACATCGGAGCAATCTGTCGCGCCGAGTCCGCGCATTCATGAAATGGATCGAAGGTGTGCTGACGCCGTATCTGGAATAGCGAGACGAACATCTTCGTCCGGCCCTCGAAATCAACATTTGAAGTTGTCTCTGTCCGTCGGCGGTCGGCGGCCCGTGCTCGGCCTCGCCATTGCCGTCGAAGCGACTGAACGAAGCCTGACTTCGCTAGGGTGCATGAGTCCGGAAGTGGCCCGCCTCTGCCGATTCGCGTGTTGCGCAAAGTGGGTCGGCTAGCTGGGGTACTTCGGACGTACCGCACATGTTATCGGCACAGCCGTTGGTGACCCCGAGGCGGGTCGCAATCCCGCAGCGCAGCGAGCCCCCTGACCTGATTGTCACCGATGCGTTATGCTGTCAGATACTCTCCGGCCAACGGGAGCACATCCAATTGGGTCAACTGAAACGGCGCGAGTTCACTAAGCTTCTCGGCGGCGCGGTGGCATGGCCGCTAGCGGCGCGGGCGCAGCGGGACGCCGGTGTGCTGGTCGGGACGCTGGAATGCGGTAGCCTCAAAGGAGAGCGTCCATGAGACAATTCGTTGTAGCGAGTTTAACATCTATTGTCGCCACAGCGGCGGTCCTAGCGACGGCAGCCTCGCAGACGGAAAAGCCGACTCAGAAGTGGGACACAACCGCCGCCGCACAGTATCTGGATAAGGCCGAGGAGCGTTGGGCAACATTTCCGCGAGCCCACTTGGAGCGGGATACTTTTTGCGTCTCCTGCCACACGGCGTCGCTCTACGCCTTAGCGCGTCCAGCGCTGCGCGCCTACACCAAGGACGCCCAAAGCTCCGTCGGCGAAACCAAGCTCATCGACAATGTGCTGAAGCGTATGGCCGCTTGGAACGAGATCGCACCCTATTACCCAGATCAACGTTACGGTTTGCCGAAAACCAGCGAATCGCGTGCAGTCGAGGCGGTCATGAATGCTCTGGTGCTCGCGACGCGAGATTCTGCGACCGGCCATCTGAGTGACGAAGCACGGCAAGCGTTCAAGAACATGTGGTACCTGCAGATGCAACGCGGTGAGGTAACCGGATCCTGGGCCTGGATGAATTTCCATCTGGACCCTTGGGAAGGCGACTACAGTGCGTTCTATGGCGCTTCACTCGCTGCTCTTGCCGTCGGCACGGCCCCCCAGGACTACGCCAAGACCCCAGAGATTCAAGACGGCGTCAAATCTCTCGCGGACTGGCTGCAGCGTCACGCGGACAACGAAAGCCTATTCAATGCGTCCACGGCGCTTTGGGCGTCGAGCGTCATGCCCATTATCCTAAAGCCCGAGCAGAAGCAGGCGATCAAGGACAAGCTGTTGAAGGTTCAAGCTCAGGATGGCGGCTGGAGCATGTCTGTTATGGGCGACTGGAAGCGCCTCGATGGGTCGTCGGCTGATCTCGGCAGCGACGGCTACGCCACTGGCTTGGCGGTCCTCGCGTTAACAAAGTCCGGCGACCCCGCCGTCGTGGCGAGCGTTCAGCGTGGCACCAGTTGGCTGGTGGCGCACCAGGACAAGGAGGGAATGTGGCACGCTAGTTCCGTCAACAAACGCCGCGAAATCAGCGATGAGAATGTGCCGGGCTATTTCATGACCGACGCAGCTTCCGCAATGGCCGTCCTGGCACTAACGGCATCCCACTGACATTCACGTAATTGAAAAAGGTGTTTTGCTGCGCCGCCATGATGTCTGCTCCTGGCGCAAGGCAGCCGAATTGGGCGGACGCGATAGCTCGGCAGCTTTCTGGGGTACACCGGACGTACTGTCAACGCTGCCGCGACGGCAGCCCTTGACCCACAGCTGCCGAACTTAATCCGAAAGTGCGTTCCTCAAGTCGTGCCCATTCAATACGCGTATCTCCAATAGCCGGTCGAAGGTAATCCCTTCGCGTTGCTCGATTGCAAGACGGTGAGATGTCGGTTCAAGTTCAATGTACGGGCGGTTTCGCCCCTCTCGTGGTGCGACAATAGCCTTTCAGCCGGTTGGAGAACCAGCCGAACCAGGGGCCTAGGCTGCCTTGATGGCCGCTAGGAATTTCTTTTAATGGGCGTGCGGATCCTTCCCTTGCGCATGGCCTTCAGGATGGTGTTGAGCTTCAGTCGCAGCGTATTGGCGACCTCTGCCGGAGTGGCGCGGCGCCCCTCGATCTCACTCACCACTGCCTCCACCAGCACCCCCGGACCGCGCGTCACACGTGGAGCGTAGAATCCCTTTGGACCGTTCGCGCGGTAGGTCTTCACCGACCGCTTGACACTGATCGACGTCACCCCAAAGGCGCGGATGATATCGGGCTGCCTGACCTGGCCGGTGACGCAGAACTGGCTGGTGATCATGCGAAACGTGGCGATATCGGTCTCGGCATGGCTGAATACAGGCACCTGGCCGTTGAAATAGGTGACCTGGCCGTCTTGCCTCCTGAAGGCCAATTGGTTCGCTATGTACGTGACGACATCGGGGAAAACGGGTAACTGCCGTAAGGAGCCCAAGAGCTTACGGGCGCTGACCTTGCGTCGATCGTTAATCACCCGAACAATTTCGAGTTTCCGTCCGTCTGAAGACTGGTCCTTATGTCGGGCTCTCCCTGCTTTGTCACTTGTGCTGGATGGCAGTCGTCTCGCCGCTCAAGCGATACACCCTCGGGGACGCGCAAGTCAGATTTGCGTCCCGTTGAGCTTCTCCTGGTCCTTCTCTGAGGCTCCTTCGGCTGCCGTTCCCTCTCGCGAGCCGTTTTGAACTGCGAAGATCCCCCTGCAGCTGATTCTTCGATGTTGGTCTCTCCAGACAGCATGAAATGCAGAAAGTTGATCCCTCTCCTTTCGCACGTTTCACAAACGCTCAGCAGTACAAGGTACTCACGTAAGCCCTTCTCGGTCCATGCCCCGCCAGCCACTCGCCGCAATTCAGCAAAGGTCGGGATTGCATTCTCCGCGTTGTTGTTATTCCAAGGCACGCCATCGTGGGCCAAGAACGTAAATAGCTTCCCGCGGTTTTTTTCGAATCGCCTTTGATAGCCTAGAGCCGTCTCGGAGTCGAATTGTTCTGCCGCAATTCATCTGAAGAACTTCTCCACTTCGGAGACGTGACTGGTCAAAAATCGTTTTTTCAATCCATGCTTATCAATGGTTTTAATCATCGGTCTGATCAGGCTCGCATATTCAGTCGCGATGCTGCTAAGATCCGCATCATAAGGATGCCTCTACAAATCGTCATTAATGTCCCGCATCAGGTGGATCAAACATTTCTGCTCAGGACAATTGACCGCATCATACACTGCATAAAAGTCAGAAACCAAAACGCCACGAAATTCCTTCAAAAGTTCCTGAACCATGCCTCCTTCTCGGGTATCGGTGTAGACAAAGACGACATCCTCCAGACTGGCAAGGACCCATACTTATCCGGACTTACCGATCAGTCTTACTTTCGTTTCATCCGCAAGCACCAAAGATCCGTGGGCTATGCGTGTTTTCAACTCCTCGATGGTATTTGTGTATAATTCCGCAAAATTAGACTTGAAGTTAGAAATATGAGACCCGGTCAGATTAAAGTGGAACAGCTGGCCAAGTGATTCCGCCACCGTAGTTCCTGATACCCTGAGTTGGATCAACTGGTACATGGCGTGGGCCCGAAGGTGAGGTCCGAACTTACGGACGGCAAAGGCTCCGATTCCAGGCGGACGCACGAGACATCCGCAATGCCTGCAAGACCAATTGTCAATAATCTTTCTTGTGAGCCACCCTTTTGCCCCACTACCCATGCATCTCATATCGTGCATCAGTAACTTGGTTACTCGGCCTTTGAACAGATCGGTGCCTCCGCAGCGTGAACAGTGATAAGGGGTTGGATACCGTACGGTTCGCTCAGTCGGCAGCCGCTTTCGGAGTCCCCACTTTTGTCGAGACCGCCTTTTTGATGATTCTGCTGGTGCGGACATAGACTCGGGTTCTTTGGTCCCAGTAGGCCGCCTTGTTGATCGTTTTGAAAGCCGGCAGTGCGGCACCGTCCTTGTTGATCAGAAGAAATGAGGGAAGTGGTTTCATCTCGTCAACGTTTACCAGATCCATCATGGCTTCTTGCGGGTTGGTTAACCCGTTCTGGGCCAATGCGCTCAGGTGGTTGCAGAGACACTGGAGTGCCCTGCAATCCGCAACGTTGTATGCGATCAACGAGTCCCTGACGGCGGCCTCATGCGAACGTTCCCACATACTGCGGGAACGGATCGAGTTCGGGCCGTATAGTGCGGTGTCCGGCCAAGCAAAGCCCAACCAGCTGGCGAGATCTTTCAAGCTATTGGTGTGGCTCGGAAAATAGACTTGAGCAAACACGAAGGAGAGAACGTTGACCATTGCGTCAAGTGCCGCTGCGGCAATGCCTG
>JASHYD010000117.1 GCA_030043175.1 Xanthobacteraceae bacterium
GCCAAATCGAGGTCCTCGCGGGCGATCACGAGGGGCGGCGCCAGACGAACCACCGTCTGATGCGTCTCCTTGGACAGCACGCCCATCGCGAGCAAAGCCTCACAGGCCTGCCGCGCCGTCGCGAAACGCGGATTGATCTCAGCGCCCGCCCACAGACCGCGACCACGGGCATCCGTCAGCACGGGGCTCCTGATTGCGCGAAGCCGGGCCAACATGTGGTCGCCTAACACGCGACTGCGCTCCACCAGCCCTTCGTCGGCGATGACCGCAAGCGCTTCGAGGCCGACAGCGGCGGCGAGTGGATTACCGCCGAATGTCGAGCCGTGCGATCCGGGGGTGAATACGTCCATGACCTCGCGCCGCGCCACGAAGGCCGAGACTGGCAGCAGGCCGCCCCCGAGGGCTTTGCCAAGCACCACACCGTCCGGGCGCACATGTTCATGCTGAAACGCGAACCAGGCCCCGGTGCGACCAAGCCCCGACTGAACTTCGTCGAGAATCATCAGCATACGGTGGGCGTCGCAAAGCAGACGCACGCCGCTCAGCCAGCCGGCCGGTGGAACGATGATGCCGGCCTCGCCCTGGATGGGCTCGACGAGCACTGCGACCGTCTCCGGCTTTATGGCCTGTTGCAAAGCCGCAAGGTCGCCGAACGGAACTCGGCGAAAACCTGGCGTAAACGGGCCGAAGCCTTCGCGGTATTCCGGCTCGGAAGAGAACGAAATGATTGTCGTGGTGCGGCCATGGAAGTTCCCGTCCGCGACGATGATCTCGGCGCGGTCGCGGGGCACGCCCTTGACGCGATAACCCCATCGCCGCGCGGCTTTGATGGCGGTCTCAACCGCTTCCGCTCCCGTATTCATGGGCAATGCCGCATCGAGCCCCGTCAACCGGGTCAGGTCGGCCAGAAACGGCCCCAGGCGATCGTTGTAATAGGCGCGCGATGGCACCGCGAGCCGCCTGGCCTGCGCTTCCAGAGCCGCCACAAGGCGCGGATGGGCATGGCCGTGGCTTGCGGCCGAATAGGCGCTCATCATGTCGATGTAGCGGCGACCGGCGGTGTCCCACAGATGAGCGCCCTGACCGCGCGCGAGCACGACAGGAAGCGGTTCGTAGTTGCGGGCGCTGTGCCGGGCCTCGAGCTCCATTGCATTCACGGTCGTGACTCCGGTTCGCGTTGGTTCCTAGAAAACGTAGCCCGGATTGAGCCGCCGGGTGCTCGGCCGGCCCGATGACTGACTCAAGTGAAATCCGTGATCAGCGAATGGGCCGCGAGGTGCTGCGCTCCAGCCGGGCTACGTCCAAGATTAACTTAGATATTTGCCGCGACCGGTGCGGCGGAACCTTGCGCGTCACGCGGCGGATTCCGCAGTTTGGCCGCCCGATTGCAGCGAAAACGGCGGCGGCGATCGGAGCCGCTCGCCAGGCGGGCGAGAATCACCGCGTCCGTTCGGACAGCAGCGATTCGGGATAGCCGACGAAGCGGCGCACCGGGCGCAGCGCTACATGGCTCACGATCCGGGAGATGCCGAGGCTTGGATCGTCGATCAGCCGCGTGGTTAAGGCTTCGTAAGCGGCAAGATCAGCGCACATGAAGCGCGCTAGGTAATCCGTCGCCCCGGTGACCTCCCAGCACTCGACGACCTCCTGCATCGCCGCCAGCCGGCGTTCCACCTGGACACGCTGAGCGTGTTTCGCCAGGACGATCTCTGCAAAGATATTCACAGGCCGTGACAGGTGCGCAACGTCGATGACGGCCCGATAGCCGGTAATGATGCCGGCTGCCTCCAGTCGCCGCACCCGCTCCAGGCTCGCACGCGGCGACAGCCCGACCCTTGCGGCAAGGTCCTGCATCGTCGATCGGCCGTTGCGCTGCAGATCGGCTAAAATCTTGACGTCAATCCGGTCTAATGCAGGCGAACGCTTGGCCATCCGCGTCTCGGTTCCCGGCTTCTGCTCCGCTTTTGGTGAGGGGGGTGGCGCTGGGGTCGAGGAATGGAGCAAGGCTCCCACCACGACTCGCGACCCCCCCAGCCGAAACCGCGTATACGCGGGTTTCGGCCACTAGATAAAGGGGATCGAAATCGCCAAACGCCGATTTCGATTGGGAGGAGACGAGAGGCCTGCACGCGATTGCCCGGCCCGCGGGGGAGGGCAGGGGGCCCTCAGCCGGTTCTCACTGGTCCGGCACCGGTCTGAGACAGTTCAGCCCGTGCCGGCCCCCATCGGCATTGACCGTCTGGGCTCGCGACAGGCGAGAAACGCCACAATCGAGGCGATCTTTTGTGGCCTAGCAGGGTGCACCTCCGGCTTCGCCTCTGGTCCCCACGGCCTTGAGAATGTCGGTCATGATCGGGGCCCGGTCCGACCGCGTCGCGCGGATGCCGTAAGGGGCGAGCGACAACGCCTTGGTGAGTTGCTGCGCTTCGACACGCCATAGGCAACCTGCGATTGCCACCACGGCATTGATCGAGCCGATGGCCGCAGCGCTTGGCTCCGAAGCCGTAATTCACGTGCGATTCCGGCGCGAGCGCCGAACAGCGGGCAGCCCTCAGCAACCAGGTCGGCGTCGCGCCGTTCGCCGATGTCAGTTCCGATGAACTGGTACCGGGGCTGCGTTTAAGCGCGGTCGTGGCGTCCGCCGCTGCGATCTGCAGCGACAGGGGCGCCCCTGTTGATCGCCCCTGCTGCCGGCTGTCCCAAGGACAAGGCCATGGTGTGTTCTGGTCGGGGGATACTGGGCGACCATAGGGATCGCTCCTTATGGTCGTTTCACCCCTCGAGAAGTAACCCGTCCGGCCTCAATCCAGCGGTTCCACCTTGACGATGGAGGCGCCATGATTGTTGCCGACCCAGAGCGTGCCCGGGCTCTTCGAGTCATCGATATAGACCCGCCGGATGTTGGTCGGATGCGGCAACTGGTACTCTGTGTACTGACCGGTCTTGGTATCAAGGCGCGCCACGCGATCGGTCAGCATGGAACCGGTCCATGCCTCGCCGTTGCGGCCGGCCTCCGCGTCATAGGGCGCGCTCCACGGCGTTGGTACCTTCCACTCCGAGATTTTTTCGGTCTTCGGATCGAACATGCCGATGGCATTGCCGGCGTATTCCGCAAACCACAGCCTTCCTTCGGCGTCGACGCGCCCGCGCCGCGGACGCGAGTTTGGGGTCGGCGTCACGTAGACGGTCGAGACCTTGGTCTTGGCGTCGATCTTGACGATATTGCCGGCCGCGAAGTCGAGTAGGTAGATGTTGTTCTGCGCGTCGGAATGCAGCCCGTAGGTGCCGATGCGCCGGCCGGTGCGCGGATCCTTGGGCGCGCCGAGATTCTCCATCTGGTCGGAATCGAGGTTGAGCCGATAGATGTTTCCGCCATCGGAATTCTTGATCCACACATTGTGGTCGACGGGTGTACCGTCAAGCGCGAGATGCCCAAGCTGACCAGCGTCCGTGTCCCACGCCTTCGGGGTCGACCAGGTCTTGAATGTCGCCGTC
>JASHYD010001153.1 GCA_030043175.1 Xanthobacteraceae bacterium
ATATTTAATGTCGATATTAACTTTATATCTTTTTAATTTTCATTTTTCATTTCGACGGCGTTGCGCACATCGACCATTGCCATCGCTTGAGCTTGTCGGTGGCGTCCCAGCCCGCCTAATCGAGGATGAACAGGGCCTGAGCACCGCAATGGCAACTCCTGATCGCGTCGAGAGGCGCCTACACGGCGCCCGTTTCGGCCGGTGGCATGAAAAAGCCATGCCAGCGTCACGGCTGGGACAGACCGCGCCGAATATTCGATTGCCCACGACTCTTGTGCTTGTTAACAAGCGGCAGGATATCGACGGCGACGGCCTGCCGTAGAACGTTGATGGCTGTCATCGGCGGCTCATGAGCCGAGCCCACGTCGGCGTCACAACCGGAGGCGGCGGGCGCGCAGGGCCGTTTGGTACCCAAGGATGTCACCCCAATTTTAAGCGAGCGAGAAAATCCATGGACATGACTGGAACCCAGCACATTGAGGCGCCGCGCGATGTGGTGTGGGCAGCGCTCAACGATGTCGAGGTGCTGCGGCAATCGATTCCGGGCTGCCAGTCGATCGAGAAGGTGTCGGATACCGAGATGAATGCGAAAGTGACCCTGAGGGTCGGTCCTGTGAAGGCGGCTTTCACCGGCAAAGTCACGCTGTCCAATCTCGATCCTCCCAACGGCTACACGATCACCGGCGAGGGCTCGGGCGGCGCCGCCGGCTTCGCCAAGGGTAGCGCCGTTGTCCGTCTGGTTGAGGGCGCCGGCGCTACCAACCTAAACTACGAGGTGAAGGCGCAGGTCGGCGGCAAGCTTGCCCAGCTCGGCTCGCGCCTGATCGACGCCACCGCGAAAAAGCTCACCGCCGAATTTTTCGAGAAATTCGGCGAAGCGGTTGCCCCACCCGAGACGGCCGGCGAGCCCGCGGCGCCGGAGAAGCAAAAGGGTTGGTTTCGCAGGCTGATCAAGAAATAGAGGAAAGGGGTTGGCTGGCGAGTGCTTCTCAGTTGTCCTCCGCAAGCCTCGATTGCCGCCTCCGCGGCGGCGACCTGTGGAGGACGTTGTCGGCGATGATGATGTCCTGCGCCAGAGAGTTGGAGCGAGACCTGTCCGAAGATAAGCCCTTCAAGAGGCGGTGGCAGAGATGCGAGTCGCTCAAGCCCACACCTGCGGTCAGGAGAATATTCACGATGCGGAAATCTGGCGCGCGACCTCAAGCAGGCCTTCTGCGGTATGGTCCCAGCCGGGCAGATCATCGGGTCCGGTGGCATTGTCCCCATTGAACACCGCCTCGAGACGGTCAAGAACGGCGTCAAGATCGGGTTCGTAATACCGTGGAGCTTGCGCCACTGGAACGGCGCGCACCGATTGGGGCGCCAGCCGGACAAGATCGCGGTGCCCGGTGCAATCGGAGATGATCGCGGGCAGCCCGCAGGCAATCGCCTCCATGGCGACGAGATTGGTGCCGCCCTCGCTGCGGCTCGGGAACAGACCGACATGACAGTCCCGATAGACCGGCGCCATCTGACCATTCGGCACCGGCCCGACGTCGATGATGCGATCCTTGAACTCGGCGAGATCGAGATCCATACCCGCCGCGAAATGCGGGAAGGGCGAGTGCCATGCCTTCACCAGGATCGCTTCGGGATGCTTGCGGGCGAAGATGCGAAATGCCTTGACAACGATATCCTGCCCCTTCCGCGGTTCGGCCTTGCCGCCGGAGAAGATCAGGAAGCGGCCGGGATAGACATCGCGCCGCGGCGCCGGATGGAAGATAGAGCGGTCAACGCCCTGGACCAACGTGCGCACATTGGTGAGGCCGCACGCGCGCAGCACTTCTTCGTTCCACGTACTGCCGGCGATGATGACGTCGTAACGCTTCGCGCGTTCGATGGCGGCGGGCGATAACGGCGTCTTCTCGAAGAAGATGACGCCAACGCGGGCGTCCTTCCGTTCGGGGAGGATTTCATTGCCGAGAGGGTGCAGGAGCACATAACCTTGCGGAACCGGTTGCTGCATGTTGCTGCGGTCGATGAAATCCTTGAGGACTTCAAGCCGCAGACTATCGAGGATGACATGAGTGTTGCACACCGCGTACGTCGACATGACGTCGATGCCGCGGCGGGAAAGTTCGAGCGCAAGATTGATACCATAGACGCCCCAGCCGAAGAAGCTGGACGCCTGCCAGTCGAACGCGATTTTCATGGATCACCAACAATTGCAGCCGCCGCACACGGTCTCGCCAAGGCCGCAGCCTTGGCATTTCCGACCGCACCGCATATCGAGTTGATAGAACGACAACGCGCGCCACGGCGCCACTCCTAAGAAGATTCCACCGATCTGTCAGATACGCTCTCCGCAGTCCCAATTTCAGCAGCGCGGCCCGCTTTCCTTCGATATATCCGCCAATTCTTGACCAGCTCTCAGTAGTGCCGGCTGGAAAGCGACAAGCAGATAGGGCCGAGACATCCTGCGCGATAGACTCCTTGCCGAAAGCAGTCATCTCGCCTCAAGGACCCGTGATGCGGGGTATCGCCCATCCCTGCAGTCAACAGGAGGGCCCCCCACGCGACGCGGTGTGATTTCGAGCACGCGGTCACAGGTCGCCGCGCTCAAATCGCTGAGCGAGAAAAGTTCCTCAATTTGGCGATGATGAGACGTCGCCCATAAAGACGACGGAACGTCGCCTGTAAAACTGCGTTTCTGCGTTCGCTTTATTCTCTCATTGTCGGACCTTCCGATACATCCTCCTCACTCTGAAGTTGCTGCTAAACCTTGATAATCGTAATTATAATTACCACACTTTGGCGGTAATATGACAAGTGTATATTCATAATATTGCATAAAGAATTAGATAAATAGTGTTTCGTGTGCTGTACTCGATTAACGAGCGCGTGACACGAAGAGCCCTCGTCACTACGCTTAGCAAGCGCGGGCGCCTCGCTCGGCTGAGGACGTAGTTCGTTTGGCACCGACGCCACGTCGGCAGAGCCGTCGACTGCGGCGAACGCCGGTTGCGCGATGTTGATGGACTGCGCTGCTTCGTGGGAGGTCGGCGATCTCAATAGCCCCCGGCGATTTGCCGGGTGGCAACATTGAGGCGGTTGAACAGGTTCGTAATGGCGATCCAGAGCACCAGGCCTGACAGCGCGCCCTCATCATAGTGCTTTGCGGCCTCGGCCCAGATATGGTCCGGCACCGGATCGGCGCGGTCGTCGAGCCGTGTCATGGCCTCGCTCAGCGCCAGCGCTGCGCGCTCAGCGTCCGAGAAATAGGGTGCCTCGCGCCACGCCGCCACCGCGAACAGACGCTCATCTGTCTCACCAGCCTGCCTGGCATGCTTCACGCCGCCGTCGGCACAGAAGCTGCATCCATTGATCTGGCTGGCGCGCAGGTGCACAAGCTGCATGACTTTAGGGGGCGTCCCCGCCTTCTGGGCGGCGGCCATCAGCGCTTGGATGGCCGGCACGGCGCCTGGCAGAAGGGCGGCGGGGTTCTTCATACGGGCTTGCATGAGATTCTCCCTGTCACATCGGGTTGACGTCATTCGTCATACCGATGACGGACGGGGCGGAGGGAATGTGACCGATGGACGAAAAAGAAATTCTCGCTCAAAGCTTCGAGGCCAACCGCGGGCACTTGCGGGCCGTCGCCTATCGCATGCTCGGCTCAAGCAGTGAAGCCGATGACGCGGTGCAGGACGCTTGGCTGCGTGTTGCGGGCGCCGATGCCAGCGGCGTGGAAAACCTGCGCGGCTGGCTGACCACCATCGTCGCGCGCATTTGCCTGGATGCGCTGCGCGCGCACAAGACGCGACGCGAAGAGCCGATCGGTGTCGCCGCCGAGGCGATCGCGAGCAGCGACGACGTGGAGCATCAGTCCCTGATCGCCGATTCGATCGGCCTGGCCATGCTGGTGGTGCTGGAGCGGCTGGCGCCGGCGGAACGGGTGGCATTCGTGCTGCACGACATGTTCGATCTGCCCTTCGAGGAGATCGCGCCGATTGTCGGCCGGTCACCGGCCGCGACCCGGCAACTCGCGAGCCGCGCCCGCCGGCGGGTGCGGGGCGAACCACCCGCCGCGGAGGCGGACCGCGCGCGGCAACGCGAGGTCGTCGGCGCCTTCCTGGCGGCAGCACGCGGCAATGATTTCTCCGCTTTGCTCGCTGTGCTCGATCCCAACGTGGTGCTGCGCGCGGACGCGACCGCGGTGGCAGCAAGCCTGGCACGGGTCAGCGCCGGCGCACCGGCATTGGCGCCGGAGATCCATGGATGGGAGGCCGTGGCGAACACCTTCAAGGGACGCGCGCAGGCGGCGCAACTGGCGCTGATAGCCGGCGACACCGGCCTCGTGTTCGCTCCCGGCGGCAGGCCGATGGCGGTGTTCGACTTCGTGGTGGAGAATGGCCGGATTGTCGAGATCAGCCTGATCGCCGATGCCGGGAGCATCGCCTCGTTAGATTTGACGATAGGCTAAATCTTCACCGCTGCCATGATACCGGCCGGAAAAATCTCCTCAGGCTTGGCGTGACGATGGGCGATGCCCTGCTCGAATGTATATTGCAGGAACAATTCCAGCGTCGGCCGATTCTCCTCGATCCCGAACGGGTAAGGATCGCCGTCGAACAGGTCGCGCATCTTGCGCGCATAGGTCGGCAACCACGGCAGCGGATAGCGCGATACCGCCGGATCGAGCAGGCGCTCGAGACTGCGCCGCTTTGATTCATTGAAAGCATTGTAGAGATTGCGCGCCACCCATGGATGGTCATCGAGAATTTGCCGTTTCATTGCGATCACGTGCATGATCGGGAACACTTTCGATTTGGCGAAATGCTGCTCCTCAAGCTCCTGGAAATTAGGAAACAGCCGCGCCACGTCGGGATGGCCGGCCAGGAAGGAGTTCGGCGGGCGGGCAATGAGGGCACAGTCGATCTCGCCCGAAGCGATCATCTCCGAGAGCGATTTGTCGGCAACGCGCGTCAGTGTGACGCCAGGCGGCAGGTTCAGCTC
>JASHYD010001154.1 GCA_030043175.1 Xanthobacteraceae bacterium
GAGGTAGTGACATGAAGAGGTATGCCATCCTAATCGCAGGTATTGTCGCCTTATCCGCCCTATCCGGGGCCGCAAGTGCCCTTGATTACAAGGTGGGCACGCTTGAGATCGAAAACCCTTGGTCACGCGCGGTCCCGAAAGGGGCAACGGTCGCGGCCGGCTACATGAAAATCAAGAACACGGGCACGGACCCGGACCGGCTGGTGGGCGGCTCGACGCCGGTTGCCGGCCGGTTCGAAATTCACGAGATGAGCATGGACAAAGGCATCATGAAAATGCGGCCTCTCCCATCCGGATTAGAGATAAAGCCCGGCGAAACGGTCGAGCTCAAGCCAAGCTCGTTCCACATCATGATGATGGACCTCAAGCAACCAATCCAACGAGGCAAGCCGTTCAAGGCATCGCTGATGTTCGAGAAAGCCGGCGAGGTCGATGTGGATTTCGCGGTTGTGGCCGTCGGTGCTACCCCAGCCGCCATGCCCGACCACGCCGCACATCACCACTGATGCGCTGATGTTGGCGTGTACCTGATGCAACAGTGCACCGAGCGGCGGCACCGGACAAAATCAAGGGCAGCCCCTCGCGCAAACCCCGGCCTACGTTACCGATCTCGACTCGCGGGCCAAGGTTCTCAACCCCTCGCGGCCATCAGGCCACAACCTCATCGAGAAGCGGCGGGGTGGTCATCGCGCCAATGCCGCCGCTTCCACGAAGATTTTGCTGGCGCTGTTCGATGCGCAATCGCAACCGCCGGCCAAAGCGGCAGCGGCATTAATCCGCCAACGGTGTCGTGTCCGCTTGCATCTACCAATACGATTGGTTCGTTGGTCTTCGCGTCAACGGCTGTCGCTTCATTCCGGCCGCCAAAAGCGCTCCCTCCAATTGTTGTGGCGAGCAAAGACAGCACGCGAACCTACGACTTCATTTTTGCCTCCTGCGATAGCCGTTCGCCCGTATTCCCTACCACGAATCAAGACATGCGAACACGGTCTTCACCGACATTAGCAGCTGCGTGCCAGCCGCATTTGGGGTCTGATAGAGTTGAAGTGTTAGGCAGTGCGCTCGCCTACGGCGGCGGAATGGGCGGTCGGCCTCATATCCTGTTTCGGGGCATTGCGGACATGGCGGGCTGCCAGCTTGCCAGGCTTAGTCGCGATTGACACACGGACCGAGGACGGCACCGTCAAAAAAGGGCTTGCACTGGCCCAGGCTGAGGGCAACTAAGGCTCACACGTCGGTCCGGCGATGCACGGCGTCGGACGTCTCGGACGAGGTCTGCCAGGCACGCATCTTTGCCGGCTTCCACTACCGTTTTTCGACCAAGGTAGGCCAGGACATGAGCTACAAAATCAGGCCAGTATATGGTGAAATACTTCATGCAAGCCCGTCGCGCTGGCGACGCGATAACGAGAAGCTTTCGTCAGGAACACGCCGAGATAGAGCCGACCGACAACCAATCCGTCGCGCTTCAGCCGGGCAATCGGCCTTGACGAGGTTCATAGGCGAGACGCCAAGATGCCTGGCGATGTCTGTCGGGCGCGCTGAGGCCTCGCTTGTCAAGAGGTCTGCGATGAACTCGACATAGTCCTTACAGCGCATTCAAGCGTGTCAAGCGGGTTTTGCCAAAACGACCCGCATGGATGCGCTCGGTTGCTAGGAGCGCCGGCGATGCCTTTGGGCTTAGCCTGTTGCGCTTTTTTGACATCTCGTATCCTCAGGATTCGGCTTGGGTTTGGTGCCGTACGGACGGGCCCCAATTATGTCGAATCAGAAACAATATATTGTATGGGTTGATATTTCATGTGTCAACTTTATGGTGTAGCCAATGGAATACTTTCTGGTCGATACTGCGACATGGGGCCGAGAACGCCATGGGTCGTTTTCTTTTCGGCAGCGCGGCTTTAATGACGGTGGCGGTGTCGGACGCGGCGAGATCTGCCGATTTCCATATTCCGATGGACTTCAAAGCGCCGGAAGCCGCCGCGGCCTATGACTGGTCAGGCTTTTATGTGGGCGCGGATGTCGGTCTTGCATCGGGTCATTCGAACTCGCTGACGACTCAGGCGGGCGGCGCGCCAAACGGGAGCGGTTCCTTCGATTTATTCCGCACGCTTAATGCCTTCGATGGATCGGGGAGCCTTCTTGGCGGCCTGCACGCCGGATACAACTACATGCTTCTCTCCCGCCTCGTCCTCGGCGTCGAGGCGGACGCGTGGTTTCCCGGTAAGCTCGATGGCGGGCAGAACTTTTGGTCGCCTCCGGTTGGCGCAGCAAATTACAACGACACCATTGAGATGGCTGGCAGCGTGCGCGGCCGCATCGGCTACGACATCAGCCGCTGGCTCTATTACGTGACGGGCGGCTTTGCCTGGACTTACGATCAATTCACCCGCACCCAGCTCACCGACAGCCCGACAGGCAGTGCGCCAGGCGGCACGGTAGAGGCGTCATTTCTCGGCCGCATTGGGTGGACCATGGGGGCGGGCATCGAGGCACCGATCGCTCCCGGTTGGACGGCAAGGTTCGAATACCTCTATTCGCAATACGGAGTTGCCGGCGTTAGCTTTCCGCTCAGCGGGCAACGTTTCCAGTCAGACTTGTCCACGCAGGAGGTCCGCTGGGGCGTGAACTACAAACTCGGCAGCGACGTGTCGAAATGGAATGTCCTGACGACGCCGAATCCGCTGGAAAGTGACGGCTGGAGCCTGCACAGCCAAACAACGTTTGCCGCGCAGTACGCTCCGCCGTTTCATGCGCCTTACGGCGGCGCGAACAGCCTCGAACCGAATACGGGGCGTGAAACCTGGGATGCAACCCTCTACCTTGGGCGGAGGCTGTGGGAGGGCGCCGATCTGTGGGTCAATCCGGAAATCGACCAGGGCTACGGGCTCAGCGATACCCACGGCATCGCGGGCTTCCCCAACGGAAACGCCTACAAGGTTGGCGCCACGTACCCGTATTTGCGGCTTCCACGCGCATTCATTCGCCAGACGATAGACCTCGGCGGCGAGACCGAGAAGGTGGCGAGCGACCTCAATCAGTTTGCCGGCGCGCAATCGTCAAACCGGCTGGTCATTACAGTGGGAAAGTTCGCGGTGTGGGACTGGTTCGATGGCAACAAATATGCGCACGAACCGCGCAGCGACTTCATGAATTGGGCGTTGATCGACACCGCGACGTTCGACTACGCGGCCGATTCATGGGGCTATACCTATGGCGCCACAGGAGAGTGGTATCAAGGCCCATGGACATGGCGGGGGTGCTTCTGCGACCTCTCCATTGTCCCCAACAGCACGGAACTCGATCCGACCTTCAAGCAGTTTCAATGGATCGGCGAAATCGAGCACCGTCACGAGCTTTGGGGGCAACCCGGCAAGATCATCGTCACGGGCTTCTTGAGCCGCGGACGGATGGGCCGGTTCGATGACGCGCTCGATCTGGCCGAGGCGACCGGGACCACACCCGACACCTCGCTGGTGCGCCATTACGCCAACCGAGGCGGCATTGGTCTCAGCGTCGAGCAGCAGGTGTCTGCGGACCTCGGCGTGTTTGGGCGCGCGGGCTGGGCGGACGGCAACATCGAGCCCTACGAATTC
>JASHYD010000118.1 GCA_030043175.1 Xanthobacteraceae bacterium
CTCCCCTTCGTTGAAGGGGGGGACGTCGCGGATAACAGCGCGTCCCGTTCACACAGCTGCAATTCCGCATCGGAGCCGCTTATGGCGCGGGGCAAAGCGAGATTGTCGTGCCGCTATACGAAGACATACACGAAGACAACGGTCTGGTTCGCGATATCATTGCACGCAAGCGCGCCGAGGAGGCGCAGGCGCGTCTCGCCGCCATCGTCGCATCGTCAGCCGATGCGATTATAGGCAAGACGCTCGACGGTAGGGTTACGAGTTGGAATGAAGCTGCCGAGCGGATGTTCGGCTGGTCGGCCACGGAAATGATTGGGCAGTCCATTCGGCGCCTGATTCCGGCTGATCAGCAGGCCGAGGAGGACACGATCCTTGCGCGCATGGCTCGAAGCGAGTCCATCGAGCACCACGAGATGACGCTCCTCTCCAAGGATGGCCGAACCTTCGACGCGTCAATCACGATCTCGCCGACACGAGATACCGAAGGCCGCAATATCGGCTGTTCGAAGATCGTCCGCGACATCACACAGCGCAAGCGAACGGAGGCGCGACTTGCTGAGCGCGAGGCCCAGCTGGCACTGTTCGTCGAGCATGCGCCGGCCGCCATCGCCATGTTCGATCCCGAGATGCGTTATCTGGCCGCCTCGCGCCGCTATGTTTTTGATTTCCGGCTGCCACCTGACATCGAGCTCATCGGCCGTTCGCATTATGAGATATTCTCCGATATTCCGCCGCGCTGGCGGGAGATTCATGCCCGGGTGCTTGCAGGCGAGGAACTCGCTCATGAAGAGGACCCATTCCTGCGTTTGGATGGTCGCACCGACTGGTGCCGGTGGCTGATGAAGCCATGGCGCACCGCCGAGGGCCAGATTGGCGGCGCGCTGCTATTTAGCGAAGTGATAACCGAACAGGTCGCAGGCAGGCGCGCTCTCGCCGACAGCGAGGCGCGGTTCCGGGCCACGTTCGAGAATGCGGCGGTCGGAATCGCGCACTTCGACCCCGACTTCAGGTGGCTCAGGGTGAACGAGGCGCTGTGCCGCATTTTAGGCTACCGGGCCGATGAATTGGTCACTAAGTCTTTGGAGGAGATCAACCACCCGGACGATCTGCGGACTTGTCTTGCCCATGTCGCGCGCATGCGCGATCGAAAGATCGAGAGCTTTGGCATGGACAAGCGCTACCGGCGCAAGGACGGCTCAATGGTCTGGACGCGGCTGACTAACGGCTGCGTGCGCAAGAGCGATGGGTCAATTGACTATTTCGTCTGTATGTTTGAAGACATTTCAGCGCGCAAACAGGCCGAGGAGGAAGTACTTAAGAGTGAGAAACGCTTCAGGTCCTCGGTCCTTCACTCGCCATTGCCAACCCTCTTGTTCGATGACAAGGAACAAATCCTCGCTCTCAGCCAAAGCTGGCTCGAGCAAACCGGCTATTCGAAGGAGGAGTTGCGCCGCATCGAGGACTGGACGGCTCGAGCCTGTGTGGAACGCTCAGGCGAAGTGCTTGAACAGGTCCGACAGATTATTTCAACAGAGTCGGAGGCGCGGTCCGCCGAAGTGATGATCCACGCCAAAGACGGTCGCGAACGTCTTTGGAGTTTTGTTTCCTCTGGCCTCGGAGCCCAGTCGGATGGAAGACGTCTGTTTGTCTGCGTTGCTCAAGATGTGACCGAGCGGAAAGCTCGCGAAGAGCAGGTTCAGCTTCTGATGCGTGAGGTCAATCATCGCGCCAAGAACATGCTCAGTCTCGTGCAGGCAATCGCCCGCCAAACCGCGGCCCGTGAGCCTGAAGGCTTTATCGGGTGCTTCACTGAGCGCATTCAGGCGCTCGCAGCCAATCAGGATCTGCTGATCCGCAACGAGTGGCAGGGTGTCGATGTCGAGGATTTGGTGCGCGCCCAGCTCGCGCACTTTGCGGATCTCGTCGGGTCTCGCATCGCTGTGGGTGGCCCAAAGGTGCATCTGAACGCAGCAGCCGCGCAAGCAATCGGTCTGGCACTGCACGAGCTTGCCACAAATGCTGGCAAATACGGAGCGCTTTCGGTGCCCTGCGGCCACGTCGACGTGTGTTGGCGGGCTGACGGCGATATCTTCGCCATGAATTGGACTGAGCGCAATGGGCCGCCCGTGTCACATCCTGAGCGGCGTGGCTTCGGTAGCACCGTCATCGAGTCGATCGCGAAGCGGACCGTCGGCGGAGAGGTCCAGCTCGATTACGCTCCATCGGGTCTCATGTGGGGCTTGACCTGCCCGGAGGCGAACGCGCTGGAGAGTTAGGAACATGAGCAAGTGGGCCCCAAGCGGCCCAGCAAATAGACAATCGCCCGCGGTGATCTCAAGCACAAATAGCTGCATCACGTGGCGTTGCCGGCCGAAAAGGTGCGGACCCCGAACAGTGAGGGGATATTTTGCGCTACCGGTGTCCTACCAGCGGGACCGCTCACGTACTGGCCGTGCCGCGATGACAGCGACTCCGTGGTGTTCTGTTTTGCTACGGCGGAAGACGCGGAGGCTTCTGCCAACCGCTTCGGTGGTGCGGGTCTGCGGGAGACTGAGGCAAATCTCTGCAGGTTCCTCAGGGGACATTCACTCGCACACAAGGGCAGCCGCACTGCGCGGCTCAGCCTGTTGCCCTCTCGCGCGACCGCAGGGTAGCGAGGCGCACTTGCTGCCCGGAGCTCATGATCCCCATCCCGACTCAAGCGCACCTGTGGTCGGGCAGGTCAAGCGCCAGATCACGCCGGAGCGCGCGTAATCGAGCTCAACCTTCCCATTTACGCTGAGAGCCGCCATCGCTTTTATGACAACAGTGCCGAACCCACGCCGCTCCGGTGCAGACACGGGCGGCCCGTCGCGCTCGGTCCAGCTCATGGCGAGGGCGCCGTTGTCGGTCGCCCAAAAGACGTCGACACGACCCTTGTCTGTCGAGAGTGCCCCGTATTTCCCGGCGTTGGTGGCAAGCTCGTGGAGCGCGAGCCCGATTGCTTGCGCACTAGACGCATTCAAACGCAGCTTTGGGCCATCCAGGACGATGCGAGAACCAATCAAATCCACGAAATGCAACAGTTGAGCGCGGACCAGGTCCTCGATCTCCACTCCTCTCCATTCGTTCCGCACGAGCAGCTCCTGATTGGCCGACAGCGCCTGGATGCGTTCGGAGAAGCGTTCAGCGAAATCTTCGGGGTTCTTTGTGGTGGTCTGGCGAGCGATTGCGTCTACGACGCTAAGCACGTTCTTGGCGCGGTGATTGACCTCGCGCATGAGGAGGTGCTCCCTTTCCTCGCGCTCCTTGCGTTCTGTAACGTCTGCAACGGTGCCGACGAAGTTCACCGCCCGTCGCTCACGCCCGGCCCCCTCAAAATCGGCAAGCCCATGAGCCTCGACCCAACGCACCTCGCCATCACGCCGCCGAATTCGGTACTCATGCGCGTAGGGTTTTGGATCGGCGGCATTGAGAGCTGCCTCGCGGTCCGCCCAAACCCTTTCCAGGTCGTCCGGATGCACCCGCTTTATGAACTCCTCGATCGACGTCTCGTCATGGGTGAAATCGAAAATTTCCTTCAGGCGCGTGTCTACCAAGATCAGGCGGCGGCGCGGATCGTACTGCCACCACCCGAGTCGGGTCGCATTGAGGGCAAGCCGGAGTCGTGCGTTGCTCGCCTCGAGAGCCTGCTCCGCCCGCTTGCGCGCGGTGAGATCCTGGGTCACGACTGTGTGTCGCAACGGCCGACCCAACTCGTCACGGATAGCGTTCACCGTTGTCCGCGCCCAAACAACCGTTCCGTCTTTGCGGATATAGCGTTTTTCCACATCGAAAACGTCTGATTCACCGGCGTCCAGGCGTAAAGCCAACTCGTGGCTCTCCTCGCGATCGTCGGGATGGGTCAGGTCGGGCACGGTCCGGGCGAGCAATTCCGCCTCGTTTAGCCCACGAGTTTGCACATCGCGGCATTGACGCGGAGGGGGCGCTTCCGGGTTCGACCTCGAACTTGCCTACGCTACTGATATTGAACATGGCACGGAACGTCGCTTCGTGCCCAAGGCGCGTCTGAACCTCGGCGAGTTCCGCACCGCGCTCTTCAACGCGGTGTTCCAGCCCGCGGCTAAGCTCTTGGTAGCCTTCAATGGCAAAGCGCATCCCAGCGATGAGGATCGCGGTGGAAAGTGTCGCCAGGATAAACAGCAGCAAGGTGAGCACTTCGCCCGGGTGTTCAATGTAAAAAGACCAGCGGGGCGGCAGCAGGTATAAATTGGCCGCGGCAGCGCTGAGGACGGTGCAAAGAAGGCCAGCACGGAACCCGCTGATCAGCGTTGTAATAATGACCGCGGGAAAGAACGTAATGTACGGAACGCCCACAACATATGGATCGATGGCGACCCGCAACGCCAGCGCAAGCGCAGCAGACAGGAGAGCCAGGGCATAGGCCCCGACGGTTCCCGGGCGCAGCGCAGGAATATCAACGTAAATTGCCGCTGGCCTACGCATTTCGCGAAGCTCCCCGCGGATCCCATCTCCTGCTAGCAGGCTGACCGGCACTACCAAGGAGCCGTTTGACGGCTATTTCTAACACAGCAAGAGCATACGCGTGAGGATAACGCAGGCTAGGCCGCTCGAAAAAAGCGAGGCGCTTTCTGAAGGACGCCTGCTGCTCCAAATCGCTACCTTGCGCATCACTGATGCGCTCGTTGCCCACGAGACGCATATCTGCACCTCATATGGAAAACCGCGGTTCCGATTGAGTCGCAGGCTGTGGCTCGCCACGCGGCTGTACAGGCTCTCAGATCCGCACGTTCTTGGGCCCGCCGTGCGCTCGATATGACTGTAGGTCGTTTAGTTCCGAGAATGTCTGTTATCGGAAGCAAAGGACGGTAGAGCGCCCCGTGGGTCCGCCTCGGATCTCCTCACCGGTTCTCAGTAAACGTGCAGCGCCAGCGAATCTGGTGCCATCTAAAATCGGTAGCAGGCGGATCGGACCATCCCGACCGAAATATTGCTCTCGATCGAGTGCCGTCTGACTTCATTCTAATGGAGTTCCGGCATTGCCGCTCTCTCAGCTCGGAAAACTTGAGGTAAGCCACCGGCAGATCGAGGAGGGCTTCGCAGCCATCGGTGCCGTCATGACCGAGGTGCGCGACCTTGTCGCCGTCAATTGGTTGCCGAGGATTGCGCCGAAAGAATATGAGGTGGCAGGCCAACGGCACGCCAAACAAGGAGCAGGCATCGCGACCGGCCACAATAAAAGCAGCGAGGTGACCCAATTTGGCAGCCTTGTTATATAAGATGCCTATGAAAGGTATAGCTGTTTTGGCCTACAAGGCATGGTAGACAGCCGCCAACCCCGCTATCAGCAGGGCCTGAAGGATGGAATATGACGGAATTGGAAGAAGCTGAGCTACGACTCCGCCGAGCAAGAGCTCAGCTCCAGTGGGCAGCGAGGCAAAACGACTACGAGCTTGAGCAGGCTCTGGCCTGCGAGAGTCATCGTTGCTGGGTTGAGGTCGAACGGCTGAAAGAACGGGTGGCGTAGGCGCCGCCCGCGTTATTTTTAATCGAAAATCTTTGACCGACTGATGGCTCCCGGGTTACGTCGCCGACGCTCCGCAAGCGTCCTAAGGCAATGCGTCCGTCAAAAGATATGACCGGGCAGTTCATAATGTAGACGAGACATGGTTACTATCTTCTGGTGCATCCGTCCGACGCTGAACCTTGCACGAGATGATTGGGCGCAGCAGCGGACGCGAATGATGGTTTGATTCACGACGCTCGTTTGCCCTGTGGATTGCGCTCTCTTCGACTATCGAACCATCTTCCGAGTCGTTCGGGAATCGTGGCGCGGCGATGCACACACGCCCCAAGGCGCGCGAGCACTTTCGCGGCGTTACCGATCGGAATGATGACCGAGCGACGAGGACTCGCGTTCGCGCGTGAATCGCGGAGGCATACGGCGGCCCATGTCCGCATTCACTGTGAGTTTCGGAGGATAACCAGACGTAGCGTGGGTACAAAGAAAGGGCAGGAAACGAACGCAGAGCCGGCTGCCCCGACTTGTCAATCGATCAGATCGGCGGATACCCTCAGCACCACAGGAATCTCCAGCCCGAGCGCCTTGGCGGTCTTGCGGTTGATGACGAATTCGAACTTCGTCGACTCTTGGACCGGTAGTTGCGCCGGCTTGGCACCTTGAGGATGTTACCGGTGTAGAC
>JASHYD010001155.1 GCA_030043175.1 Xanthobacteraceae bacterium
CTCTATCCCGACGAGAGCCACTTCCGAAGCCACATCCACATGGCGCGGCACGGGTTCGGCAAGGGCGAGTATCGCTACTTCAAATACCCGCTTCCCGACCTCCTCGGTGGGCTGCGAACGGCGCTCTATCCACGCCTCGCAGGCGTTGCCAACGAATGGAACCGCCGGATGAAAATCGACGAGCGCTATCCTGGCGACCACGCGTCATTCCTCAATCGATGCCGCGACGCCGGCCAGACGCGTCCAACGCCGCTTCTGCTGCAGTACGTCCCCGGCGATTTCAACTGTCTCCACCAGGATCTCTACGGCGATCTCGCATTCCCCGTCCAGGTCGCGATTCTCCTCTCGGAGCCCAGCATGGATTTCACAGGCGGGGAGTTCGTCCTGACCGAACAGCGGCCGCGCATGCAAAGCCGCGCCGACGTCGTGCCGCTTCGGCAGGGCGATGCGGCGGCCTTTGCGGTCCATAACCGGCCTGTGCAAGGGGCGAAGGGCAACTACCGCGTCAAGCTCCGCCACGGCGTCAGCCGCGTCCGTTCCGGCATGCGGCACACCGTCGGGATTATCTTCCACGACGCGGCCTAGCCGGTACGGCAGACGCCAGTGTCCAGCACCCGCGCAGCGCCGACCGCTCCCCGGCGCCGGCGTGATCGCGTCGCGTGGGCGTGCCGCTCCTCCCAGATGAAAAGGCCTATGTCCAATGCTCCGCCCGATCGTGCAATCGGGCGGCGGCAGCGCTGTTTTCGATTTGAAAGCAAGGATCGGATCGGCCGTCCCCTCGCCGGCTCCTATCTACAGCACAAACGAGTTCGAAGGAGTTGACGATGCGCGAAATCATCCGCTTTGCATGGGGAATCAGTTCCCTCGGCGATTTCATGGTGGCCATGTCCGACAAAGGGCTCGTAACCCTGGAATTCAGCTCACTCCACTTTGCGATGGAGGACGCGTTGCGCGTCCGCTTCCCGGAGACCGACGTCATCGACAGCCAGGAGGGATTGAGCGATTTCCTCGAAAGGGTGAATCGGGCGATCGAAGAGCCGGGTTTCGATCCCGGCGTGCCGCTTGATTTGCGCGGGACGGCGTATGAAGTCGAAGTCTGGTCGATGCTGCGCGCCATACCCGTGGGCGAAACGACGAACTACGGTACTTTGGCGGCCAAACTGGGCACTCGCGACGCACGGGATGTGACCGAGGCGATCGTCTGCAATCCCATTGCAGTCCTTGTGCCGTGCCATCGTGTCATCAGGAAGGACGGCTCGATCTCCGGCTACCGTTGGGGCTTCAAGCGCAAGCGCGAGCTGCTGGCACGCGAGCAACGTTCAAACACCTTTAGGGGAGTGGGCACCGAACAGCATTCGACGCTATTGGCTCACGTTGCTGCTCGTCCCTAAGCTGCTCAAAAATCTCGCGAACTTCTGCAGTTGGCGCGCCGGAGTTCGATACGTGGCACATTTTTTCGACAGCATCGGCCAATAGGAGACCAAAGGACTACCGTCCTTGCTCGCGCTCCCTACCGGCTTAGGTGCTGGTCGAAGAAGCGGGCAACTTCATCATGGTACTCGCGAACTTCCGGCACGGTTTCGTCGCCGAGCATGTAGTCCTCGTGCGATTGACCTTCCCATACTTGGAGTATTGCCTCGACGCCCGCCTCGCGCAGCTTGCGATGCATGCGTACGGTATTGGATAGGTACAGGTCACGGGTGCCGCTGGTCAGAATAGCAGGCGGAAACCCATGCACATCGCCATAGATAGGCGACAGCAGGGGGTCCTTGAGATCGCGCCCGTTGGCGTAGAGCAGTGCAGTAGCGCGTATGAAGCCGTCTTGAGTGACCACTACGTTGTCGACTCCTTCATTCGTGAAGAGCGTATCGCCGGTTTTGGACAAATCCACCGTGGGCGAGCCCGGAGCGATCGCCCCTGGCATTGGCAGGTTTTCCATCTTGGCGCGCAGCAGCGTAGTTAACGTCAAACTGCCACCGGCTGAGCTGCCAAATATACCAATATTTTCGGGCTTCGTTGTCCTGAGCATTTCACGGTATACCGCGATCGCATCGTCCAACGTCGCAGGGAACGGGAAATCGGGCGGCATGCGGTAATCGACGGAGATCACCTTGAAGCCGGTTAATCCCGCCATCAGGACGGCTTCCTGGGTTCCGGACTCTCCAGGCTCAAGCACTCTGGCCCCGCCATGAAAGTGCAGGAGAACGCGGTCGGGGTTGCCCGGACGTGGCGACTTGGACGTAACGATAAACGCCTTTACCCCCGCAATGGAGGTCGGTTCTACGGCGACGCCGAGCGCCTGACGGAGTCTCGGCAAACCCCGCATGATGTCTGCCGCATCGTCATCCACTCTCTTCTTCCATTCGGCAGTGGTGACTGGCGCGATGTTAAACTTGGGGTCGATCGGCCGGCCAATTATCGCTTGCATTTGTGGGCTGACGGTGTCCGGCACCGGAATCACGCGCGCCCGCACTTCGCGAGTGCCAGCCGATTGGGCTACGTCGTTGGTCTTGATGAAACCGCTGCTCATGTCGGGTTCGCCTTTCGAACGATCGTTCGGTGTTGGGTTTTGGGCAAATGCGGCGGCGGGAAGAAGGGACGAGATTGCCAGGCACGCTGTGCCAGCGAAGATCTCACGGCGAGTGGATCGGAAACCGGTAAAAGCTGTCGCGGCACGAAGGCGAGTCTCACTCACCAGGTGATTTCGGGAAGGGCTCTTTGTCATGTACACCCGTACCTTCGTGTTTGCCGGCGAGCAGTCGGCAAGGCCCTAGGCGTCTAAAGCAGGAAGTCAGATTGTTTCTATCATTCAAAAACACGCTGGTTGCAGTTAGAAGCAAACAATACGGTCCTTAGTACTTGAACGACACCACCTTGCCGGTGTTGGGGCCAGCGCCGGCGAGGCAGATCGGAGAACGATAGAGGGGCGCTATGAAAGTTGTAGTCCGCATCTCTGCACGAATCTTCAAGAACAGCGCCTCCAGACCGAGATCGAGCCATTCAGGTGGCAGAGCATCATGATGTGCGGGCAGGAAGAGCTTCGGTTTGAACAACTCGATGTATGGCCAGGTATAGTCAATTTGCGTATCGGCGACTGCGTGCACCTGATAGGCGACGATGGCGACATCGACGGGGCCAAGCTTTTGCGCTAGTGCCCGCACACCCGGTGCGATCGGTCCGGCGCTGCCGATTAGCACGGCCTTGAAACCCGAGGGGAAGACCAAGCCGTAGGCCAGGGTGCCTTCAGTGATCACCTTGGGATCAGAGGTGCCGAGCGATCGCACGCGGTCGAGCAGTTCTTTCTCTTGCTCCGAATAAGGCTCTGAATCGTTCTTGTACAAGCTCGCGTAAATGGCGGTGAGGCCGGGCTGTATGGTCGAATGTTGCGCTAACGCGATCTCAACCGTCGCATCGCCGAATTTCATGGTCTCGCCGCCCTTGGCGACGATGATCTGCTTTTCTGGGACGCCGAGCTGTCGAGCAACCTCCGCTGTTAGTGGTGCGCCGATGACAGGCGCTCCGGTCTGCCGGGCGACCGGACCGATGTCCGAAATGTGATCAAAGTGCGCGTGGGAAACGAAGATCGCTTCGGCCCTCGATACGTCCGCCGCCTTAAAGCCAAGCGGGTGGCTTCGCGACGTGCGATCGAAATAGGCATCAAATAGATAGACCTTATTTTTGTATCCAAATTCGAAATTGGTATTGCCGAGCCACCGAATGACGACAATGTCAGAGTCCAGCGGTGGTAATGGCCCGCCCGTCACGGCAGCTTGGTGACTACCGCAAGCTTCCGGGAGATCGGCAGCGTGCGATGCCTCTAAGGGATCATAGAGTGTATATTTGGACATTACTTTCGCCTTGGTTTCACAGAACTGGCATCACGCAGCTTTGACCGCCGCCCCTTTGATGAATGCGAGGATGTCCGGATTGATCACGTCGGCATGAACGGTCATCATGCCGTGGGGATACCCAGGATAAATTTTCAGCGTGCTGTTCTTGACAAGCTTGGCCTGCAACAATGCATGGTCTTTGTAAGGTAGAAATTGGTCATCTTCGCCCTGCATCACGAGCGTCGGCACCGTGATCGCTTTCAGATCGTCCGTTTGGTCGGTCTCAGAGAACGCTCTGATTTCTTCGTACTGGGCGAGACCACTCCCCATCATCGCCTGACGCCACGAATTCAGGATAATTCCCTGCGATACTTTCGCTCCGGGTCGGTTGTAGCCGTAGAACGCACCCGAACCAATATCGAGAAAAAATTGCGACCGGTTCGCAGCCAGCGCCTTCCGCCAACCGTCCATCAATTCGATCGGCGTGCCGCCCGGGTTTTTCTCCGTCTTGAGCATCAGCGGGGGAATGGCATCAATCAGCACGGCCTTGGCTACGCGCCCCCGCGGCTGGCCATACTCCGCGACATAGCGTGCCACCTCGCCACCCCCCGTCGAATGGCCGATATGGATCGCATTCCTCAGGTCGAGATGCTCGACCACTGCCGAGGCGTCGGACGCGTAATGGTCCATGTCATGGCCGGTGGCCACTTGCGATGAGCAACCGTGACCGCGTCTGTCATGCGCAACGACGCGATAGCCGTTGGCAACGAAGAACAACATCTGCACGTCCCAGTCGTCCGAGCAACGCCAGGCACCGTGGTGAAACATGATGGGCTGAGCGTCCTTCGGACCCCAGTCCTTGTAGAAAATTTCTGCACCGTCTTTGGTTGTGATTGTCGTCATGGCATCGTCTCAGTTTGTGTCAGTCAGCGTTGGTGAGTCCGTAATTGATCTCGAAACTGCTGCGGCCGGCAAAGTACTGAACCTGGCTATACAATTTGCATCACCAGCTGGCTCATACTCCAAAGTACTCTCTAAGTTCCAGATTGCAGGTCCTGTCGTTCTCCGCTTGAGCGGCTCTGCTACCAACCGAATAATCTCCTGTCTTATGTCTTCTGCTGTAGACGCCTCTCGCAGGATGCTCTCAGCTCGTCAATCTCAGTTAACCTTGTCTTCCCTTTCATCATCTACTCGCATTCGTCGGAATCAGGGCTAGTTAGACAAAAAACTCATCGAGCATGTTCGCATCCGAGATGAATGTTTCGAGGCGGTGGATCTTCCTTCCACGCAGGTGACATACTGTGGTGAGATGCTCGTCAAGGACCTTGCCATCATGTTTTCCGCTGTTGTGCTGGTGTACTCCCAAATCATCCAGGCCGTAAACGACGCGCTCGAGTGTGATCGACACACCGAAACGATTTAACGTCTCGGATATTTTCAGAATGGCGTCGACTCCTCTCGCTTCTCCGAACACAAGGCTGGTCCCAGGAAGACGCCAGACAATATCCTCGGTGGTAATTGAAGTTAGCAGAGCCGCGTCACGATTGGTGAGGGCCTTGATGTAGTTTTCAGCGATGTCTTTCTTTGCGGATTCGATCATTTTCTTCCACCGTCTTTAGTTGTGATTGTCGCCATGAATCATCTCCTTTTGTGTCAGGCAGCGTTGGTGATTCTGTAATTGATCTCAAAACCGCTG
>JASHYD010001156.1 GCA_030043175.1 Xanthobacteraceae bacterium
CTGCTCGATGCCTCGGCCGATGCTGACTGTGGTCACAATGTTAGGGAGTCCAGCAGACCGCGTGCGGCGGCATTTCGAAGAACGTCGAGTGCCTGCTCTGGGACGATGCGGCGCCGTTCAAAGCTCAGGCTGCATCGACTGGACGCTGGAGGATATGTGCCGTGGAACGTTCCTGGTCGGCGAGAGCGGTTAGAGAATCTTGGCGCAGTAGCTTGGTCACATAATGCTGCCGAGGGGCTGTTCGCCGGCCCTTTCTCTTCGGTTAAGGTGATCTCGTTGGATTTGCGAATACGGCTTGGGCGCGTGCGCCAGCAAATCCACTAGCCATGCGATCTGACACGGCTTTACTGTGGACGGGTATCGATACACCAGCTGAGTTAGGATCATGAGTCGCTGCGAGGCCACGCGCCGATGATTCCGAAATCCCGCCTTGATGCGCTGACTGATGGCGTATTTGCAGTTGCCATGACGCTGCTCGTGATCGATCTGCGGCTACCGGAGGGCTTCCGTCCGGCGGACGCACCAGATCTGCTCTATCGCCTCGCTGGGCTGTGGAATCAGGCCCTTGTCTACGTCATCAGCTTCTACGTGCTAAGCCTGCGTTGGACTGGGCTTGTCCGAATCTCACCGCGCGGCGAGATGGTGAGTGAGCAATACACGCAATGGGCGCTGCTGCACCTGCTCCCTGTCACATTGGTGCCGTTCGCCACCACGGTCGTGGCACGTTATGTCTCGCTCGCACCCGCCATCTGGCTCTATGCGACGAACACGATCTTTTTCGCGCTCGTTGCCATTCGCATGAATACCCTTGGGCAAGCTGACCAGGGCCGAGGAAGCCTTGTGGAAGATCAACTCGGCCTCATCGTCTTGATTGTGGCATCGGTCCTCACCATCGCGGCAAGCCTCGCGGTTCCAAAATGGGCCATGCTGGTCTACCTGGTCAATTTCGTCGATAAGCCGCTCCGATGGCTTGTCAAGCGCAAGGCATCGGCCTGGCGGAAAAGTCGTTCAATGCAGTAATCACCAGTGGGGAGCGCGATTAGCCGGCCAGGTTAACCGCCCGCCCCGCCGGCGGGTCCTGCAGCGGCTTGCGCCGGCATGGCAGCAGGGTCGGTACCAGCGGGCAGCTTGGCTAGCCGGTAGCCCTTCTCGGCGTCAGCGAGCGCTACTGTAGTGGTCTGCCATCTGGAAGTAGTGATTTTGCATTTGGATTGAAAAGCTAAACGCCGCCAGGCGGCGGAACTCCTCAGCCAATCCGCGATAATGGTCGGCTTGTTTCAATGAACTCAACACCATACCCCCCAAGAAGACATGGTGCCCGATGGGCAACGCAAGCCGTCGAGAACACCGCGTCGCGCAATTAACGGGAAAAGGCTGCCAAAGTTCCATGGCGAGAACCAATCGCCGCGAACGGTCGCCTGGCTCGCATGTTGCTGAGGGACCGATCTGGTTCGTCATCCTTGATCATTCGACCGACTCAGAACAGAAAAAGAACAAGGTTGTTCACCAAACTGCGGAGCGCGCGGTCAGCATGGATGAATGGCCTGCAGACGCCACGGTGCCATCCTTCGGCCCGCGCATGATAAGCGGAGCGCGTCCGGCGATGAACGTCGTGGAGGTTTATCGGGGATTGGCGATAGGCAGCGCCTTGTAGGCGAACGGTCCGCGGGCTATCCGGTGACCTTGTCGACGCAGGCCAAAATCTGACCGCCCGGAGCATGTGCAGCGGGCTTCTATGCGGGGCTTAAAATCTTCAGACTCGCGACCGTGTTGCAAGTCGATCCCGCTGAATTCCTGCGAGCGCCATCCCGCCGAGGGTGGCGGAAGTAGGATCTTGAGTAAGCAGGCGCGCTTGAGTAGGGTCCGAATTGCTTCCAGCCCCGGCCATCGCCACCTCCAGCAAGCGTAATAGGTGGACTTGCTTCGCAGGGACGAGTTGTGTGCGTTGAGCGGTGTCGGCTGCAGTAAGATGGTCAAGCATGAGAGGTTCTCAGGCTCGATGATAACGGTCGCCATTATAGGGGCCGCTGTGGACATTGGCATTTCGGTATCCATTATACCGACATTAGCTGAGGCCCCGGTGGCTCCCGCCACGGCGCCGGCCGCGCCGCTGGAAACGCCCTGGGGCGCAGCCGATCCGCAGGGTATTTGGACCGACGAAACCGACACGCCTTACGCCGCAAGGCAAAAGTGGCCATTCAACCCAAGTGCTCGACGTTAGCAGTGAGCCTGGGATGCCGGGGGAGGAGATAGATGCAGAGCGGTCTGACGAGGCTTTGGACGGCTAAGTTCGCAATTGCTATGGTCGTTGCATCGTGGCCGGCGTTCGCGCAAAGCCCGGCCTGGACGACAGCATGGGGGACCTCTCAGCAAGTACTCGGCCAGACCCGCGTGAGCAACGCGACATTGCGCCTTATCGCACGCGTGACCGCACCCGGCGATGCAATCCGGCTGCGGTTTGACAACACGTTCGGCACCGCGCCGGTTACCTTCGGCAAAGTATCGGCCGGGCCACGTCAATCGGTCAACAATCGGGCAAGCATTTCGCCCGGACTTCTCATGCCCGTAATGTTCGACGGTCAATCGTCTGTCACGATTCCGGCGGGCGGCTCCGTCACGAGCGATGCCATTCCTTTGAGCGTTGACGCACAGGAGGACCTTGCCGTCAGCATCTATCTTCCCGGCTCAGACGTTCAGGCGAGCCAACATACTGGCGCGGTCGTGACGTCGTTCATTACTGACAATGGCGCGGGCGATTTAACGGCGTCGGAATCCGGTGCTCCGTTCAAGACCCGGATCACAACGATACCGTGGTTAAAAGCCATCGATGTTCGTGTGACGACGCCGACGACAGCGATCGTCGCCTTCGGCGATTCCATCACCGATGGGACATGCACAACCCTCGACGGGCATGATCGCTGGGAGGATATTATGGCGCAGCGATTGGCACTACAAGACACTGTCCGCCATTCAGTCGTCAACGAAGGCATTGGCGGTAATACCGTGACTCGCAATGTCACGCCTGCGCCCGACAGCCCGCCCGGCACCGAGCGGCTTGATCGTGATGTATTGTCCCATGCGGACGTATCGCACGTCGTGGTATTCATGGGCACCAACGATATTCGTCGGGAAGCAAGCGCAGAACAAGTGATCAGCGGCCTCAAAGAAATTATTGCGCGCGTCAGAGCGCGCGGTTTGAAAATCATCGGCGTCACGATCGTGCCGCGCCACAATGTTGCGTCGGTCGCCGCCAATACCGGTTGGAATGACGCAAAAACGAAAGTGCGCAACGACGTCAATGCGTGGATTCGTGGGAGTGGCGCCTTTGATGGTGTCATCGATTTCGACCGCGTTGTCCGCAATGCTGCCAATCCAGACCTTCTAAAAGTTACCTACAACTGCGGTGATGGAATTCATCCATCGTCGCTCGGCTATTTTCAGATGGGAAAATCGGTCGATTTGAATTTGTTCGAAGCGAAGTGATCCTCGCCAGCGCTGCTGGGATGTGGACCGGCGTGGAGTGCACGCCATTGAGCGTGATGCGCTTTTCGGCGTGGCCCGGCCCGGCGACTGGCAAACTCGCGCATACGATCGGGATCGCCAAAAAAAAAGGCGCTGGCCTCGATGAGGCAAATGCATGTCTCCCAAGAACATATGGATTCACGGTCGTTCCTCGATGATGCCGGGAGCTGGCAATGCTGGCCTACGTTGATTTGATACCATCATTCCGAGATGACCCCTGCCATCAGCTTACCCAGATGGCGACCCATCTCGTGAAGCGGCGCATCGGGTCGGGGCCGGCGGCGCCGCGCCAGCAACCACCGGCGACGGCTCTCGCACAAGCACCGGAGCTTTGTAGCGACCGTGCGGCTTAGGCAGAGAATCCGCATTACGCATCATTGCGTCGCAGTTTATGGAGTGGAACTGACACCTGAGAACGGGCCGCAATCGTTGTCCGGCCGGGCCGCCTTGCTGACGGCGGTATTGAGCGATGGCGAGTTCTCACAGTCGTACATGTCCTCCAGCGTATCGGCGAACTGGCCGCGATGCGTCAGGTGCGGGTGATTGTTGTGGTCGCGGGGAAATGGCGTGAACGACATGAAGCGCTTTTCGATCAGTGCCAGCACCAAGGTGTGATCGCTGACGTTATGCACTTTCCGAATGAGGCGGAACGGTGAGTACCGGCTGCTTGGATGACCCGATTGTGCCGCGTTCCATGAGCAGCGCGGGCGATATATGCTAGTCAGCGCTGCGCGATTTCGGCACCCTTACGATTAAAAAATGCCGGATTGGGCGACCTGACGACGGGGAGGACAATCAATGATGTTTCGAAGCTCGACGGGCGCGATTGCCGTTGCAGTGATCGCCACCGGAGTCATGGTGAGCGCGGTTCAGGCCGCAAACGACGCGAGGTACCCGGACTGGAAGGGTGCGTGGACGCGCTGGTTTCCGCCGGGAGCCACGTTTGAACCCAATGGTGGCTTCACGGCCGGTGGCCAGCCCTCGCACGACCAGACCAAGCCCTGGGGGCGAGGACAGGAAGCCCCGCTCACTCCGGAGTATCAAAAGATCTTCGAGGAGAGCCTTGCGGACCAGGCCAACGGCGGACAGGGCAATTTTTTTGACCACGCTGTTCGCTGCATGCCTGGCGGTATGCCGCTCATGACTATCGCATTTGGACCCATGGAATTCATCGTAACGCCGGAAACCACCTATATCGCGCCCGGCGGCGGCGAGCCTCTTCGTCGCATTTACACGGATGGGCGCGACTGGCCCGCGGACCTCGACCCCGCTCCGACTTATGCGGGCTACTCGATCGGAAGATGGATCGATGAGGACGGCGACGGCGCTTATGATGTGCTCGAAGTGGAAACGCGCGGCCCCTTCAAGGGCCCCCGCGTTTATGACGCAACCGGCCTTCCGCTTCATTTCGACAACCTGTCGATCTTCAAGGAACGCATCTTCCGCGACAAAGGCGATCCGAAAATCCTCCACGATGTGATTACCACGATCGACCATGCCTTAACGCGGCCTTGGACCGTGGACAAAAAATATGTGCACAGCTCCAATCCGCGTCCGCGCTGGGGCGAGGTTAGCTGTGCCGAAAACATGAACAACTCGATGATAGCTATCGGCAGAGAAAGCTATTTCATGAGCGGTGACGGAATGCTGATGCCAGTCCGCAAAAACCAACTGCCGCCGGATTTGCGATATTTCAAACGATCGCAAAGATGATGGCTGCAGAAAGCACGCGCACCAAAAGTCAAACAAGGGTTGCGGACTCGCACCGGCATCCGCAACTTCTACGGCTCACCAACCAGGGTCAACCGAAGTAACATTCAAAACTGAGGTCCCACCTTGGACGAATAGCGCACTCGCCGGGGTATTGCTTTCGGCTACCGCTCAGGCCCGATTGGACGTGGCAATTTGGCTCCGCTCCGTGTCTCCTCACCCGGTAGGTGGGAGATGACCGGCAGCCAGCCGTGTGATAGGGAACAACTATTTCGCTGCCTCTATGGCAGCGCGGCTGTCTGTTGCGTCGGCAGGTCCGCTGACGCCAATGGCTCGCGCCGATCCTTCTGTCCGAGTGGGACGAATTGTGGACTCATGCATTGGGACATTGGGTATGGCGCGTAGCTCGTCGTTCGCTGGACCATATCTTTCCCCTCATTCCAGTCACCGCCTGACTGACGACCCACTTTCTCGTTCGTGGATGTTCCATCCTGAGTTCATTGACCACGACCATGCGGTCCCAGAGATTGACTCCAGATGTCCAATCCTCGAACCATGACTGAAGGCCTTGCTCCAAATCTCGCAGTCCGAATTCACTGATGCTAAGGATGGCTCCGGTCTCACAATCAACACAGGACCATATGCCACAACCCCAATCGCAAAGCGGAACCATCGACGACGTCTGCAGCTTTTCATGATCGAAAAAAGGCCCTGTTTCAGTTCGTTCATGGAGCGCTCCTCCACGTCAAGTGATCCTTCGGGGATGCCGATCAAACCATAGCCAGGCCGAAAACCGCCGTTTCCCACCTCTCTGAATAGATGCCGGTGAAGCTGGTGGAAATGACATCCCATGTCTCTCTCACCAGCCTCAATGGCGTCAGCGCTCGCAGGTGGGCCTAATTCTCGATGCCACCTTTCCGCAAAGTCGATACGGGTTGTGGGGTTGGACGCGCGCTGTCGGATCGCAGCAATTAGCTGATCTTCGTTCATCATGGTTCCGAGATGAGATGTGCTGATGCCGTATCCGTCCGTAGATGACCGTGGCGCAACCCTATCGACCACCAACGTTCGGATCGGGCCGTCTTCGGTCAGCTAGGTCGCTGGGGGTTGTAAATCTGAAAATCGGAGGTCAACAAATGCGGATTGGGGCGTCTCTCGCAGCTGCTGCAGGTGCAATGATAATTGTGCGCGCGGAAGCCGAGCCGATAGTGCTGTCGCCAGACAAGAGCATTCCCCTTAGCATCGATGCGAACACGCGGATATAAAGAAGAAGGAGAAGATTGCGATATTTTCAGATGTCCAAGTGTCCCAGGGCGATATGCATTGACGATGCAAGTTATTGACTGTTGGGTATGACGACGCCAAGACCCCTCAGCAGCTCGAATGCGAGCCGTAAGGACAGTTTCATAACTGCCTTTATTTCGCGTTGGCCCCACGCGGGGTCGGCTTTCTACGGGTGCGCAGTCCCCCAGCGTTCAGCCCCTCCACGGCCTCCGTAGATGCTTTTGGTGAGCAAAAGGTGGGCGGCGCCAACACGGACCATGCCCCGCTTGCATCTCTGTGCGGCTCGCGGGACCGGCACATCTCTTCGGCTCCCAAAGGCCCAGCAAACTGGTGATGGCGGTTACGCGGGTCGGGACGAAATAACTTACGACAGCATGCACTTGCGGCGCTCCCCACGGCCCATCGCGTCCCCTCCGAGGAGGACATTGTGGCGCAACAATCTGGATGAGATACGGTGGCGGCATTCGGAGTGTGAAGCGGCGGCCGGTAGCGAAGCAATTATTGTATTGATAAACGAACTTTGCACGGATTTTGTAGTCGGCAAGGTTTTGATTGTCGCTGCGCGACAATCAGGTGCTTTCCCTTGGTTTGGGCTTTCTCGGATCAACGCAGCTCCAGATGGAGGCGCGCGTGTCCGGCGGCCTCTTTTCTGATAAGAACGCCAGCCATTGCTTGATAGTCTGCACAGGCCGTCCGTCGGCGTGACGCATCCGTAGCGAGACACCTACTGGGCAACCCTCAGGGTATCGGGAGCGAGCGCTCAGGCCAGCCGACCAGCGCTCCGATACCAGTCAGGCCGGATGATCATCTCGACACGGACGTCGCCATCCCTGAATTGCCGGCTGACTTGCAGTTCGTCAGCCACCACCGGCCTGCTGGCGCGCCCGGCGTTCCTGAGCCGCGCGCTTGAGCTCAGCGAGCCCTAAGCGACCGCTACCGGTGGACGGCGTCTTTTCGCCAGGTGGCGACATGACCACGACCTTGTTATTCAGCATGGCCGGGGGCGTGGCGACCTTCCTGACAGCCTTCTTGCCGGCTTCGGTGCTGGCTGCCGCGGCATCAGCTAGCAGGCGGGCCTTGATGCGACCGACCAGCCTCTCAGCGCGGCAACGCTGCTCCCTTGACACCTCGCCCGCGACATTACCTTCAAGGTCGACACGGGCGCCGCCAGCCGCGAGACATTTCTGGTACATCAAGCGATCGACGTATCGCTTCAATGCGGCATTGACGTCCAGCGCGCCGAGCACACCGCGCTCTACCAAGTCGTTGCCAATGCCTACCTTCAAGGGACGGTGCGCCTGCCATGGTTCGGCCGAGAAGGCGGCCGGAAACAATGCGGCCAGTGCTGCAATGTTGGCGTCTGATTTCGTGGTCATTTCATGCCCCGTCTTGGTTTCGTCCAGCAATTGCCGATGATCATTTGCGTCGCTCGGCACGGTATTTTTCGATCACATCCAAAATATTGTCGGCTGTTGACGCTGCGTACTGGCGTCCGTGGCACCGCCGAGCTTGGTCGTCGCCACTCTGATGTCCCCCGATGCGGGCCGGATGGCGCTCGGAGCGAGGGTGAGCTGGCGGAAAGGGGTCGGCGCTATCGATATCGCGAAGGCTCTCCTGGTCTGCCGGGCAGCACGTCGGATGGTCAAGCAATCAGAAGCTCTCATCTGACAACGATTGGGTTCGCTAAGGGTAGGGCCCAAGAAGCCATCGAATCACCGCCGTTGTTAACCTCACAGAAGCATGCAGGTTCCATATCCGGCCAAGAAAAAATTATATTGATATTTCGGATACTTAAGACTTGTTGTGCTGATTTTGGAACATGTCGCCCTCAACAATGACCTCTTGGACAACAGACCACGCTGGCTTGCGGGCGGGCTCGAAGCGAGGCTCGACGCCGCATCGAGGCATGCACCTCGGGCCCGGAGTTCGCGGCCTGGGGCAGTCGCGCAAAGCTGTCCTTTTAATACGATATGTCAAAACCAAAACGCTGTGCCCAATTGCCAAGCTGTCAGCATTCGGGAACGCACGCTGGCGTTTGCTTCCTGTAGAAGGGCCGGGATGCCAGAGATCGGAATTCCGAGCAAGCTTTAAAATCGGCTGGGGCTGCGGAGTTCTCTAGCGGCATCGGCGCGTTGAATGGGCTCCGCGATCCGCCACCGCGCGGCGTGGGCTCGCGGCGAATGGCGCGACTGCTGGCGGACGACGGCCCCCGTGCGGTCTGCTGCGTCTTATGGGTATCGTGACACTGCGCTGGCGCGGATCTCAGATTCATCGATTGCCGCGCAAGGTATGCGAGTATAGGTACGATGCTGGCGACCGCGGGATGATCGCCGGAGAGGGTGGTGAGCCTTGGTCTTACTGGCGATCGACATTGGCGGCACCTTCACGGATCTGATCGGGTTTGACGCGGCTACCGGCCGCTTCACTCAGGCCAAAAGCCTAACGACGCCAGATGATCTGGTGCTGGGCATCATCAATTGCATCAGAAAAAGCGGTCTTGATGCTTGCGCGATTGACGAACTCATTCACGGCTCCACGATTGCCATCAATACTCTGATCGAACGCAAGGGCGCCAGAACCGCCCTTCTTGTCACCCGCGGCACCCGCGATGTCTATATCATCGGCCGCGGCAATCGGCCCGAGGCCTACAATCTATTTTTCCACCGCCCCCGTCCGCTGGTGCAGCGACGCCTCACGCGGGAAATCGATGAGCGCATGTTGAGCAGCGGTGAGGTACACGAGCCGCTGCAGCCCGCGAGTGTCGCAACATCGTGCGCCTTGCTCGCGGCCGAAGCCATCGAGGCGGTGGCAGTGTGCTTTCTAAATTCCTACGCGAATCCCGTCCACGAATCCGCAGCCGGCGCAATGATCCGAGAGGCGCTCCCTGGCGCCTTTGTATCGCTTTCGCACGAAATCCTGCGTGAGTACCGCGAATTCGAACGAATCTCGACGACTGTCGTCAACGCCTATATTGGACCAAGGGTCGGCGGTTATGTGAGCAGTCTGAAATCGGGTCTGGGCAAGATCGGCTTTCGCGGTAATCTTTCCATTATGCGTTCGAACGGCGGCGTGATGGCGCCGGACGTCGCAGCTGAGTGTCCGGCCGCGATGATGGAGTCCGGCCCGGTGGGCGGCATCATCGCCGCTGCACGAATCGGTCGTAAGCTCGACTGTCTTGATGTGATCTCTTTTGACATGGGTGGCACGACCGCAAAGGCGAGCCTCATCCGGCGGGGGGAACCGACGATGTCGCCTGGTTATTACGTCGGCGGCTATGCGACCGGGCATCCGGTCATGCTGCCGATGGTCGAGGTGGTTGAAGTGGGTGCAGGCGGCGGGAGCATCGCCTCGCTCGACGCGGTGGGTGCCCTCAAGGTCGGGCCGCAGAGCGCTGGCGCCGATCCGGGGCCGATGTGCTACGGAGCCGGAGGGACACTGCCCACTGTCACTGACGCCAATGTGGTGCTCGGTCGCCTCGACCCCGTCAATTTTCTCGGCGGGGACATGCGGCTCGACGCCAAGGCGGCGTGCCATGGCATCAAGGAGCGCATCGCGGTCCCGCTGAACATAAGTGCCGTCGCGGCCGCTCACGCGGTCGTGGATATCGCAGTTGCGAAAATGTCGCTTGCGGTGCGCGAAGTGTCCGTGGTGAAGGGCCTTGATCCCCGTGATTTCGCGCTCGTTGCCTCCGGGGGTGCTGGTCCGCTCCATGTCAGCGCCATCGCCCGCGAACTCGACGTCCCCAAGGTGATCATTCCTCGATTCCCATCCCATTTCTCGGCGCTCGGCATGCTAGTTGCGGATGAGCGTCATGATCTCGTGCGCACCTGCTATTGCGATCTCGGCAACGCGGACTTCACTTGGCTGCTCGATATTCATGATGAGATGGCAGCGCAAGCCGAAACAGCCCTCCGTCATGGAGTGAGCGCAGGGCGGCGCGTGACCCTCGACATCCGCCATGTCGGCCAGGAATTCACATTGCCGGTACTGGTCGATCGTGAGCAGCTCCTCGCCGCGGACCGCGACAGCATACGGAGCGCCTTCGATGCGCTCTATGATCAACGCTATGCTCATCATTCGCCCGATGAGCCCGTGGAGATCGTCAATATGAGGATGATGCTGATTGGCAGGCGGCCCAAGATCTCCTTCCCACCGTTGGGGGAGGAGCGTGCCGCCCGGCCGACCGGCAACCGCGAGGTCTATTTCGGGCGCGACCCGGTAAGCTGCCCAATCTACCACCGCGACAAACTTGGCATCGGGAACAAAATAGACGGCCCTGCCCTGATCCAGGAAACTGGGACGACGACGCTGCTTTTCCCCACCGATTGCTGCACCGTCATGCCGTCGGGCGAACTGGTGATCGCAATTGGAGGTTAGCCAATGATGACACCGCTACAGCCGGCACTCGACGTGGTAACGCTGGAGGTTCTTCGCAATGCGCTGCCTGCCATCGCCAACGAAATGGCGGCAGACCTCCAGCGCACCTCCTACAATATGATGATCTATGAGGTTCGGGATTTCTGCACGGCGCTCATCGATAGGGACGGCCAGTTAATTGCGCAGAATGTCGGAGGTGTGTCGCATTTCGTCGCCGATCTGGGGCTCATTGGCAGCGATGGGATGAAACGATACGGCCGGGATGGGTTTAAGCCAGGCGACGTGATCAT
Organism: Xanthobacteraceae bacterium; assembly: GCA_030043175.1. The sequence goes on from JASHYD010001156.1 coordinate 11,184, forward strand.
CACCAATCATCAAGCGGTGGCTGGTCAACATCTCAACAACATCGTCGTCTATACGCCGTACTTCTTCCAAGGCGAATTGCTGCTGTTTGCCATGGTGCGGGCGCATTGGATTGACGTGGGTGGCATGAGCACTGGTTTTGGTGCCGGTCCGTCCATCGCTGATCCCTGGATGGAAGGGTTGCAGCTTGACCAGCTCAAGATCTACGAGGAAGGCAGGCTGAACGAAACACTCTATCGTGTGCTTAAGGACAATATCCGCTTCCCAGAATCCTCCCTCGGCGACTTTAAATCGCAAATGGCGGCATGCCGGCTCGCATTGCGTCGGCTCGATGAACTCTTCAGCAGATACGGCAAGGAAACGATTCTCCCAGCGATTGAACAGATTTTCGAAGAGACCGAAATCAAATGCCGCAACGTGGTCTCTTCTCTCTCGGATGGCGTGTTCGAGGCGCATGCGGCAGTCGATGATGACGGCGTTCTCAAGGGTGAACCGGTCCCAATCCATGCTCGCGTTACCATTGCGGGCAGCGACATGACCATCGATCTTTCCGGATGTTCTGGGGAACGGCGCGCTGCCATCAATTCGCGCACCCTGGCGGCAGCCCGCGTAGCCTATAAGGCGCTGACCGCACCACTCGAGCCGGTGAATGAAGGCTCCTTCCGAGCGCTTAAGGTCGTGATCCCGGAGGGAAATATCATGATGGCGCGGTTTCCAGCCCCGATGTCGCGCTGGAGCGCGATCATTCCCCTTGTCGTCGACACCATCGTGACTGCGCTCGCTGACGCGATGCCCGAGAGGGTGCCGGCCGGGCATCATGGACTACTGGGCGGGGCCGTGGTTTTTTTTGGCCTTCATCCGAAGAATGGACGTCGGTTCGTCGTGCAAAGCCTCGAGGGTGGCGGCTGGGGCGGGCGGCCCGCTGAGGATGGCGAGTCGGCAACCGTGTCTGTCTGCCAGGGCGACGTCCGCAACTGCTCGATTGAGGGCATCGAATTGAAGTGTCCGGTCCTGGTTCAAAGCCGGGCGTTACGGCCCAACTCCGGCGGAGCTGGCAAGTACCGTGGAGGCCTGGGTCTCGACACGCGAGTGCTCAATCTCGTAGAGGGCAAGTGGAACTTCGAGCAGGTACGGCGCGAGAATTGCCCGCCCTCCGGCTTGTGGGGCGGTAAGTCCGGTGCTGTCGGTGATTTTCTGCTGCGGCTGCCCGGGGAGAACGAATTCAAGTCCGTAGCTGGCAGCCATTACGCGGTGCCGTCCCAGGCGGAGGTTATCGTGCGCACCGGTGGGGGTGGTGGCTGGGGCGACCCTTTAACGAGGGATCCGGAACAGGTGCGCGTTGACGTCATCGACGAGGTGATTACGCGCCAAGCAGCACGGGAGTATTATGGCGTGGAGCTGTGGAACGATTTCTCCATCGACTGCGACGCGACCGAGAGGCTACGCGTCGCGATTAAAGGAATGGGGTCAACGACGCCGGTGCTGCCATGACGAAGCGGAACGAGCGCTTAGAGCAAGCGCGGCG
>JASHYD010001157.1 GCA_030043175.1 Xanthobacteraceae bacterium
GCCATCACCTCGGCCCACAATCTTCTCGCGGCTTTAATCGACAACCACATCTATTGGGGCAACGCCCTCGGGCTCGACAGCCGGCGCGTCGCTTGGCGACGCGTCGTCGATATGAACGACCGCGCGCTGCGCGAGATCGTCTGCTCGCTCGGCGGCGTCGCCAACGGTTATCCGCGCGAGGCCGGCTTCGACATCACGGTGGCATCGGAGGTGATGGCGATCTTCTGCCTCGCCCGCGATCTCGACGATCTCAAGCACCGGCTGGGAAATGTGATTGTCGGCTATACGCGCGAGCGCAAGCCGGTGCGGGCGTCGGACCTCAAGGCGCACGGGGCGATGACGGCGCTCCTTAGAGATGCGCTCGCTCCAAACCTTGTCCAGACCCTGGAGGGCACGCCAGCCTTCGTGCATGGCGGCCCCTTCGCCAACATCGCGCACGGCTGCAACTCGGTGCTGGCGACCACCACCGCGCTCAAGCTCACCGACTATGTGGTGACGGAGGCAGGCTTCGGGGCCGATCTCGGCGGCGAAAAATTCATCGACATCAAATGCCGCAAGACCGGCCTTGCGCCGGACTGTGTGGTGCTCGTTGCCACCATCCGGGCGCTGAAAATGCATGGCGGCGTGAAGAAGGAGGACCTCAAGAGCGAAAACCTCGCAGCGCTCAAGTCCGGCATCACCAACCTTGCGCGCCATGTGGAGAACGTTCAGAAGTTCGGCCTTGTCCCGCTGGTTTCCATCAACCGGTTCTCGGCCGACACGCCGGCCGAAATCGAGCTCGTCCAGAAGGCCTGCGCGTCGCTCGGCGTCGAAGCATTGATGGCCGACCATTGGGCGATGGGCGGCGAAGGTGCGGCCGAGGTGGCGAAGGCGGTGGTGCGCATTGCCGATTCCGGCAACAGCAGACTCAAGCTGCTCTATCCGGACGAAATGCCGCTGGTGGAGAAAATCCGCACGATCGCCCGCGAAATCTACCGCGCCAAGGACATTTCCGTCGACAAGCCGGTGCGCGATCAGCTCGCCTCGTTCGAGGCCATGGGGTACGGCAAGCTGCCGGTGTGCATCGCCAAGACGCAGTACAGCTTTTCCACCAACCCCGACATCAAGGGCGCGCCAGATGATCACTCGGTCCCGGTGCGCGAGGTGCGGCTGTCGGCCGGGGCCGAGTTCGTGGTCGCAGTCTGCGGTGATATCATGACGATGCCCGGCTTGCCCAAAGTACCGGCCGCCGACTCCATCGATGTCCGCCCGGATGGCCGGATTGTGGGGTTGTTCTAGGTGCCAGTTGGGGGCTCGGGTTATGGACGATCTGGTGATGGCTCCGGCATGAACGTTATCAACAAGCCCCAGACGTCGCGGCGCCGACCGCGGGAAACCCCGAAAGGCCGCCAGGTCGATCCGCACGCGCTTGCCGAGGTTCGCCAGCTGCTTGGCGCGCGGGCGCGCCGGCGCGATCTCTTGATCGAATTCCTCCATCTGATCCAGGATCGCTACGGCCACATAGCTGCGCCTCACCTTGCGGCGTTGGCAGACGAAATGAAGCTTGCGCAGGCCGAGGTTTACGAGGTTGCAACCTTCTACGCGCATTTCGACGTGGTCAAGGACGGTCCGGCGCCCCCTGCCATCACGCTGCGGGTTTGCGACAGCCTGTCGTGCGCCATGGCGGGCGCCGAAAAGCTTCTCGCCACATTGCCGGGGAAGCTCGGAGCCGGTGTGCGGGTTTTGCGCGCGCCGTGCATGGGCGCCTGCGACCGGGCGCCGGTCGTGGCGGTCGGCCACCAGCAAGTGCCGCATTCCTCATACGAGGCGATCGCCGCCGCCGTGGCGGCGGGAGCACACGCCCACGCTTACGGCGGCGGCAAGGATCTTGCGGCCTACCAGGCTGACGCCGGCTATGCGCTCCTGAGGTCGTGCCTTGCCGGCGAGCGCAGTCGCGATGACATCATCACGGCGGTGAGCGATGCTGGCCTGCGCGGGCTCGGCGGCGCCGGTTTTCCGACCGGCCGCAAATGGAATCTGGTGCGGGCGGAGCCGGCGCCACGGCTGATGGCCGTGAACGCCGACGAGGGCGAGCCCGGTACCTTTAAGGACCGCCACTATCTGGAACGCGACCCGCATCGCTTTATCGAGGGAATGCTGATCGCCGCCTGGGTGGTGGAGGCTGCCGAAGCTTATATTTATTTGCGCGATGAATACCCGGAAATCCGGCTGATGCTGATCGCCGAGCTCGCCAAGGTCGAAGCAGCCGGGCTTACCGCGTACACCCGGATTGACCTTCGTCGCGGCGCCGGCGCCTACATCTGCGGCGAGGAATCCGCGATGATCGAATCGATCGAGGGCAAGCGCGGTCTGCCGCGCCATCGCCCGCCTTACGTTGCCCAGGTCGGTCTGTTCGGCCGGCCGACCTTGGAACAGAACGTCGAGACACTGTTCTGGGTCCGCGACATCGTCGAGAAGGGCGCCGCTTGGTTCGCCTCATATGGCCGGCGCGACCGCAAGGGGCTGCGCAGCTTCTCGGTATCGGGACGCGTCAAAAACCCGGGCGTCAAGCTTGCTCCGGCTGGCATCAGCGCGCGGGAGTTGATCGAAGAGTACTGCGGCGGCATGGCGGCAGGGCACGCGTTCAAGGCCTATCTGCCGGGCGGCGCGTCCGGTGGGATACTGCCCGCCAGCATGGCGGACTTGCCGCTCGATTTCGGCACCCTGGAGCCCTATGGTTGTTTCGTCGGGTCGCATGCGGTTGTGATCCTGTCGGATCGGGACGACATCAAGGCTGTCGCTCTCAACCTGATGAAGTTCTTCGAGGACGAGAGTTGCGGTCAGTGCACGCCATGCAGGGCGGGGACCGAGAAGGCCGTAAAGCTGATGGCGGCTGGTCCGTGGGACGATGCATTATTGACGGAGTTATCGGCGGCCATGCGCGATGCTTCGATCTGCGGTCTCGGCCAGGCGGCGCCAAATCCACTGCTCTGTGTGTTTAAATACTTTCCTGACGAACTAAAGAAGCCGCTCGGAAGCTGGTAGCGAAAACACGCAGGATTAAGGCAAGCGCGCGGTCAGCCCGCACTTTCTTCCCCAGACTGAAACTCTGGGGTTTCCAGCGCGGAGGTTTTTGATGAGCAAGATCGAGCCCATACCGCCGACTGTGAAATTCACCCTCGACGGCCGCGAGGTGGAAGCCCGCGCGGGCGAGACCATATGGCAGGCGGCCCAGCGGCTCGGCACCGATATTCCGCATCTGTGCTACTCGCCCGAGCCGGGTTACCGCGCCGACGGCAATTGCCGGGCCTGCATGGTGGAGATCGAAGGCGAACGGGTGCTGGCAGCGAGCTGCATCCGCCATCCCACCAACGGCATGAAGGTGAACACCGCCTCCGCCCGGGCTCGCGCCGCTCGCAGCATGGTGTTCGACCTGTTGATCTCGGATCAGCCCGACCGCGCGGGCGCGGCGCACGATCCGGTCTC
>JASHYD010001158.1 GCA_030043175.1 Xanthobacteraceae bacterium
AATACTCAGGAGACATAGACCATGAATGGAAACCGATGGATCGGATCTCTGGCGCTGGGCGCGGTCCTAATTGTCGCGACTGCGACCGCCTACGCACATGATGAATCGAAGTATCCTGACTGGTCCGGCCAGTGGAATCGCCCCGAAGGCGTCGGCATTCAGTGGGACCCCAGCAAGCGGCTCGGCCGCGACGAGCAGGCTCCGCTGACGGCGGAATATCAGAGGATTTTCGAGGCCGGCCTCGCCGACCAGGCCGCCGGCGGTCAGGGAAACGACCCGACGTACACCTGCATCCCACCCGGCATGCCGCGAGCGATGACGGTGGTGTTCCCGATGGAGATCGTAATCCTGCCGCAGGTCACCTATATCCTCCAGGAGTACGTGCCAATGATTCGCCGCGTCTACACTGACGGGCGCCCGATCGCGACCGAAGAGGAGCCATCATTCCTCGGTTACTCGGTTGGAACGTGGCTCGACACCGATGGTGACGGTAAGTTTGACACCCTCGAAATCGAGACCCGCAATTTCAAAGGACCACGCACCTTCGATGCCAGCGGCATTCCGCTGCACGAGGACGGCCAGACGGTCGTCAGGGAGCGCATGTATCTCGACAAGACCGACAAGGCCATGCTACGCAACGAGGTCACCACGATTGACAATGCGCTCACGCGCCCGTGGACGGTGATGAAGACCTACCGGCGCGACTTGACTGCCAAACCGATCTGGCTCGAATATGTCTGTGCCGAGGGCAATCACCACGTTGTGGTTGGCAAGCAGAATTATTTTGTGAGCGGCGACGGCTTTCTGATGCCGACCCGAAAAGACCAGAAGGCGCCGGACCTGAAGTTTTTCAACCAGCGCTGAACGCCCGCTCAGTCACAGACGCGAATGCCGACAGGGTGATCGAATAGGGGGCGAGGAGTTGCGGCTCCTGTTCTTGACGACCTGACGCTCCGCCGCATGACCGTTCAGGGTCACAACGGCCGTGCGGACAACATGGGCGGCACGTCCGAAGTACCTCAGATTAGCTGACGACTTCGGTGCGTCGCCCAAATCGGCAGCCTTGGGCTCCGCACGGCATTACGACCAGATCAGATCGAGTTTTCACACTGCCTGGGGCCAGGAACAGACACTCCAGACCCATGTCACGATCAATGGGTATCGTAGAGGGACACCAACGCCCTCCGCTCCCATTCCAAAATGGCGAGCCGATCATCACGAATACCCGCGCGATCAGCTCGTCGATACCATCGCCGTTCAGATCTCCGACGGCAAGAACCTCAAACTCATCGTCATCTTCCGCGGCCCTGTTTGCCACAAGATGAATCGGCTTGAGCCCGTTTCCTTCTCGAACGAAGACGCCCCATACAGCCATTCCAAATCGGTTTCCCTTTGCGTCTTGGGTGGCTCTCCATCTTATGGAGACGATTTGTTCCTTTTTTCTAGGGGTCCGCAGCGCAGCCGCGAAATGCTGGACCCGAGCAAACTCAAGATCGGTGACATAATTGAGAGGGCCGATCGCGAGGCCATATTTATTGATGAGTTCCAAGACATCGGCTTGATGAAAAACATTGGTCAATTCGGGTGTAATGACGAGTTGGCCAGATTTGCGGGGGACATTCATTTTCACGTATTGCGTGCTCGCCGCGACGGGAGCCAATGCGACATGTTGGGGCGGCTTCGCGACGAGACGGCCAATTCCTTGCCGATATCTCATTCCTGGCGCTGCTCATCGGAACAACGGCTGTGCAGTGCCTCCAGAACCGTCAGCCATGCCGCCAGCCCGATGGTGAACGCCGGAAAGATGATGTGAAACGAAATGGTGAACGCCCACTGTACCCGGGATAGGAGAAGCGCTGTCGGGTCCATGGCCAATTCCCTTCAGCGCCAGAGATTGGTTTTGACAAGGTCGACGATTTCGTCGGCACGACTGGTCATAATCGCGTTCACCATGTAGAACGAGAACGCCTCGGCTATCTCGACGATGACCGCGGGCGGCATGGCGAGCTCTGTCCGCTCGTCGACGGCATCGACAACCGGATCATCACGCACTAGCGCGTGTTCGTCGTACGTTGGGCAATTAATGCTCATCCTATCCATTATGGTTGCGATCTGTTCTGCGCTGGCACCACAGACGGAACAATTCGTGCTATCCATGTCTAACTCGTGGTTCCCCTCGATCAGTCGCTGCACCCGCTGCAGGATGGAGCGCCGTGGCTTATGAAGATTGACCACATTGGCGACTGAGTGGCCTGGATCAACGTCTTCAAAAGCACTTCAGTTTTTATTGTCGGTCAGCTTCTCAACGCGCCCGACGAAGAAATCGACCGGGATCCTTAAGGACCGATGCCTGCACTTCAAGCCCATCCCAATCAGGGATGCTTTCCCGCGGTACGATACCGATTGTGCCCGCCGCGAAATCGGCCGCCATGGGTCAGCTTTCATACCCGGTGGAGCCGTTTTTGCCCGGGAGACGCTCTGGTTGTGGCTGGTGTTGTCTACCCGGCAAAGGGCGCCAGTGCCTCACGTAAGATCCGGCAGGATTTGATAGCCTCAACTGACGCACGATGTTGAGTTGGGTCCGAGGATCCCGGCCACTAGCCCTTGAGACGCAATCGCGACGTACATCCAGATTCTTGCCCCGGTAGTTCAACAACGCCTCTGCCGCCCATAGGCTGACGAGAAAGTCGTCGGACGTCATTAAAGTCTTCGCCGCGTATGCCCCAGACGACGTGTTGGTGCGGACGGGTGGCGTATGTGAAGGGGTTCACACTCGGAGTCGTTTTTGCGCCCTTTCGACGGCAAGGAGCACGAGCCGAGTATCCTGGCATTCCTCTTCGATTTCCGCCAAACGTGAAACCGGCTCTAGTTGCTTGATACACCGTACACCTGCGGCTGCTGATGGCGTCGCCATCCTCTTTCTTGGCTGGTCGAGACCCGTCGCGCTTTGGGGCCGGGCCTGTTCGCTCGGAACTGGCTACGGGTGATCGAGGGCTCAATTGTGGCCCTGACCTGACAGCGCTCGATCGAGGTAATATGCCGCGCTGATGAGAGAGAGATGGGCGAAGGCCTGGGGGAAGTTGCCAAGATGTTCACCGGCAGGACCGAGCTCCTCTGAAAAGAGCCCGACATGGTTGGCGTAGCCCAGCATCTTTTCGAAAAGGAACCGGGCCTGCTTGACGTCGCCCGCACGGGCGAGACACTCGACGTACCAGAAGGTGCACATGTTGAACGTACCCTCGCCTCCCCGCAGTCCGTCGATTCCTGCGTCGCTGGAATAGCGGTAGACCAAGCTGTCATCGAGGAGCCGATCACCGATTACTTTCAACGTGGAACGCCAGCGCGGATCCGTAGGGCTGACGAAGCGTATGAGTGGCATTAGTAGACAGGAGGCATCCAACGCTGTGCTTCCGTTGCTTTGCACAAAGGCGCCCTGCTGGGGGTCCCAGAATTCCATGTGGATCTGCCGGTAGATGGCATCGCGAGTTTCGAGCCAATCCACCATGGGCGCCGGAAGGCCCCGTTTGCGGGCGAGGCGGATTGCGCGATCAAAAGCGACCCAACACATGAGGCGCGAGTAAAGGAACTCCCGCCGGCCACCGCGCACCTCCCAGATGCCTTCGTCCGGCCGCTGCCAATTGTGCGCCAGCCACTTCATCGAGCGGGTAACGCCCAGCCAAGTCTGCCAGGAGATCTGTTCACCGTACTTGTCCGAAAGGTACAACGAATCCATCAGCTCTCCATAGATGTCGAGCTGCAGCTGCTTTAGCGCGGCGTTCCCTATGCGCACCGGTGCGGAGCTACGATAACCGCGTAAGTGAGGCAGCTCGATTTCCGTAAGTACCTCGCGCCCGTCGATAGTATACATCAGCTGCATCGTACCATCGGTGCCGCATCGAGTTTGGCGTTCGCCGAGCCAGCGCACGAACGCATTCGCCTCTTCAACATGTCCGAGGCGCAGGAAAGCGTAGACCGTAAAGGCGGCATCGCGCAGCCAAGTGTAGCGGTAGTCCCAGTTGCGAATGCCGCCGATCTCCTCGGGTAGTCCGAAGGTTAACGCCGCAATTATGGAACCTTGCTCCCTTGAAGTCAGCAGCTTCAGGACCAGAGCGGAGCGGTTGACGATTCCACGCCAGCGGCCGCGATAGGTTGAACGCCCTACCCAGCGGCGCCAGTAGTCGGACGTTTCCTTAAAGGCGGCGCTTACATATCCCGGGTGAGCCGAGACACTGTTCTCACCGCATGACGCGTCTTCCAAGACAAAAGAGGCGGACTCCCCGGCAGCCAAATCGAACTCTGCCAGCGCTGCGCCCGTACTGACCTCTAGCGGAACGCTCGAGCGAAGCCGAAAAGCAAAGTTGTCGCGGCCCATAAAAATGACTGCGCCGGCCTCCGCGCGGATCTGCGGAGTCAATCTCGCATAATCGAGGCGAGGCATGCAGCGCATCCGAAATCGTATGGAGCCACGCACGGTTTTAACGCGGCGGACCAGTCGTGAGCCGGCGTCCAAGTCTTCAATGGTCATAAAGTCTGAGATTTCAGCGACACCGTCAGGCGACAAGAAGCGCGTGAGCAGAACGTTGGTATCCGGCAGGTAAAGCTGCCGGTGTCTTGGACCGTCCAGCAATGGGCTCAATTCAAAACAGCCGCCCCGCTCGTCATCTAAGAGCGAGGCAAAGATGGTAGGACTGTCAAACCGCGGCCAACACAAGAAATCAACCGCACCATCTAATCCGATTAGGGCGGCTGTTTGAAGATTGCCGACGATACCGTGATTTTCGATCAGTTGAGCCATGCTTCACCGTGTCGTGAAGAATCGCGCAGCCCGAGTTTATGTTCCACAAACTTCGAGAAACTCGTGGTGTTGAGTCATGAATGCCACCTGGGGCAGGAACGACCGCGTGCCATTTTTGGGTGAGCGCCCGGATCAATGTGAACGAATACCCGCTCACGCTGAGAAGCCGGTCGAGAAAAAGTGTGCGGCCGCTGCAGCTGCAAGCCATCCATGCTCGGCATTGGCC
>JASHYD010001159.1 GCA_030043175.1 Xanthobacteraceae bacterium
GATCGACGTCCACGACTTCATCGAGCAGCACGCGGGTGTTCGTAGCTCTCACCAGGCTCCGGATCGGTGCAGCGATATCGGCCGGCGACAATCCTGCAGTAGCGACCTGATAGAGCAGCGGTTGGAAAAGAGCGTAGTTGTGCCGGTCGATGACGAGTATCTCAGCCGGTGTTGAGGCGAGGTTACGCGCGGCCGCCAGCCCAGCGAATCCCGCGCCTACGATTACGACCCGGCGCGTACCAGCATTGGATTCGGACCTCGCGTTCATCGATGAGCCCGCGGAAGCCGCTGTTCACGTCTTGTGCCGCCGTGGGGCAACGGATCAGACGTTCAAATGTTCCGGAAGCTCGCGACAGCGCTAATGCCGATTGGCTCCGGGCCACTGCCGGATCTGCGGATGTAGGCGGCAAGCCCTTCACATGACCGTTTGCGGATCTCGTGGCGCGCCCGGTCCGATCGCCGGTGCCGGCCTTCCCTTCCTTGCCATCGGATATGGCGCTTATTGGCTCATTAGGCGCCGCCGCAAAGTCGAATAGGGAGACCTAAATTGATGCGCAAAGGGCGGCGTTGAAGGCCGCCCTTTTCGTTTGAGCCATGAGTCAAATGTCACTAAAAGAAAAGGCCGACGTTGCCGCCGGCCAAAAGATCAAGGGTACGTCGCGGGACGCTACGCTGTTCGGTTATGGACCGTCAAAACAAAAGGCCGCGAGCAACGTGTGCGGCCCAAAGAAAAAGCACGGCCGAAGCCGCGCCGGAAGTTGGAAACGTTACATGCGCGGTGGATGCTACGTTCAGTCGGGCGGTGGTCCAGGCTATGACGCGGGCTGAGATGCCTTCGCTTTCTCTGCCTCGATGCGGCTGGAGATAGCTTCGAGCACCGCCAGTTTTGCCTGCTCAACTGACGCAATGGCATAGTCTATGGCGACCCCTGCCTCCGATTCCAGTCTCTCGGCGTGTCGCTGAGCGTGTCTCGCGTCCAGGTCATGCTTCACTCGGGCAGCACCCGCCTTCATGTGATCTATATCCGAAGCCACTTTCACTAGTACCGCGGTCCAGTTTCTAGCGGCCGTGTCGCCAATTGACTTGATGTCCTCGTTGACCTTTTCGGTTGCTTTCGTGGCAGCAGCACGGGCTTGCTCTTTGCGTGCGTCGATTTTTTCGTGCGCCTCTTTCTTGGCGGCGGCCAGTGCGTCTTCGGCGTTCTTAGCGCGGGCGGACAAATCGGCAAGTTGTTGGGAGAGTGCCTTAGCCATGTATTTTCTCCATCGTCATCCGTTTTGAAATTCCAACGCCGGCCGCATCGGCATGTTCCGGCCGTCCCTGCCCGCCGCGGCGCCCGCGAGCGCCAACGGACTAAACACCCGCGGGCAACGGCGTGGCGCAGATCGGGCTGAGAACGGCGCGCGGCCGCCGAAAGAGGCAACGCGCGCCCTTTCGGTGCGGTTCCTGACTATCCCGCGTAGCGGCGCTGATGCGCCCCGCCGAGCGTGGTGGCTTAGGGTAGTGGCGACGCGGACAGTCGCTATTTGAACCTCCGGAGCAACGGGAGCTACTAAACCCTGAGACGATCTATCTCTCTAACGTTGATGAGGTTCTGTTATGCGCAAATCAGTCTTGGCGTTGGCCGCAGTTCTCGCGCTTGGCAGCCTGTCGCTCACCACTGACGCTTTCGCTCGCGGCGGTGGTCACGGTGGCGGACGTGGGGGTGGGCATGGCGGCGGACATGGTGGCGGCCACGTTGCACACGTTGGTGGGCATGGTCCCGGTGGCCACTTCGGAGGTGGACATCGTGGCGGTCGCGTTTTCGCTGGTGGACATGGTCGCCGTTTCTGGCACGGCCGATGGTGGGGTTACGGCGTTGGTCCATGCTGGAGATGGTCAGACGCTTACGGTGAGTACGTGTGGGTCTGCGATTAATTCCTGACCCGCGACTTTTACCGGCCGGGATGTCCTTTTGGCGGATGTCTCGGCCGTCAATTTGTTGACGCTGCTTGCCGTCGCTCCGGGGCGGCGGCTTCTTAATTATGGCGGCCATTGGGTTTGTGCCTGTCTGGTTTTTTTCATGGAGGAATTTATGTCTGTATTCATTCCCGGCCACGGTTTCGCGGACACTGTTCACGTCCGCTAGGTGTGGCGCACCGACAACGCCTCTACCGCGAGGGACCGCGGCGAATACCCGTTGCCACATGTCGAAAACGCTGACGTGGCGTACGCCGTGCCGTCGTTCTAGTTGCCGGAAGACGATTGGCGCTGGCAGGCTATGCGACGACGTGAAGCGAGGATACAGGAGCTAAATGCCCCGCCCGGCACTTTGGTCACGGTTCTCCAGCAAGCCGCTACTGAGATTGTAGAGGCGGTTATGGCGGTAGCGCGCATCACCAAGGCACAGGCCGGGGCAGCGCGGGAAAGAACACGCGATCATCAACTCGTCCTGCCTCTTCAACACCCGCATGAGCGTGCTCATGGGCCACGCGGAGAAGAGTCGCCTGATATTCGCAGCCGCCAGGGCTCTGTCGCTGGGCAGGGCTGTCTGCTGGGTTTGACACCGGCCGAAAAAGCCCTTTAGCGGCAGTGCGTGCCGATAAGCAGGGTTTAAGAACCAAGCCGCTGGAATCGCGACACAGCTAGTCTGCATTGTCGAGGTCGTGGCGCTGCTCAATCAGTTCTGCGCCCATAACCAGCATACGGCGAGCACCCACGGGCCGATGTCGTTCGAGCTGCTCGCCCAAATGTGGCTCGAAGACGTGGCAGCCGCAGTCATAGACAACACTACGTGGCAAGGCGGCCACGCTGCGCTCGTACTTTCGGAACATGGCTGCCGCACATGACCGACACCAGCATCACCGATAACATCAGACACTTACCCGTTAGGGCGCGAGGCGCGGACAACACGGCCGCATTACGGCAGCGACGGCGGCGGGCGAAACACAAGCCGGGGACACATCTCCCCGCGACAACGGTGGCGCGAGCCACACCACCGGGAAAGCCGAGCTAAATCAAAGCCGATGTCACGGTTGCGCCGGCGCGCCAGTACGCTGCTGATGTCACGCCGGTGCCAGCGCCGGTACGCGTGCCCTGGTCCGTCTGGCCACTCGCCGGCACCACGGTCGGCCTGATGGCGGTAAGCCTGCCTCATCTGTCAGATGGCGTCACGCAGTTGACGGCCATCCCATCCTGGCAAGCCTGGAGCATGGCGATCGGGATTGATTGCATGCTGGTTTCAGTCGCCCTGGCGCAGCTGACGGCACCGCCGGACGGGAAGCGTGACATCGCCATTGTGGCTCGGTGTATGGAAGCCGGCACCGTGATCATGAGCGCCGGCCTTCACCGGCGGTGCGTTCGACGCCGCTCATTGGGCGCAGGTTGCGTTCGGTTGTTTCGTGCCGGCGGCAATCAGCGGAGCCACGTACATCCTGGCGCGGCTCACGCGCCGTTAAAGCGTTAAAGCTGGAGGTCCAGCCCGACCAAAGCCCACTGAGCCCGCCATGCCATTGTAATTGCTGGGCTGAAATGGATCGCTTTTCGTCGAAGGAGGTCCAAGGGGCCCGAAGGGCTTCGGGGGCAAATGGCAACCGGATGCCGTGGCGTTCGCTGCGCGGCGCAACAGCACGACCCTCGCGAGAGCGGACGCCCAATTGGCGGGCCGTGGTGCAGCCACCGTTGCGCCCTGCCCGAGTAACTCCTTATGATATCCCGCGTCCCGATCTCAGAGCCGAATGATATTCGATATCAGAGTGGAGGTAAGACCCAGATGACCAGATTGCATGATCTGGTAGGGCAACGATTTGGCCATCTCGTTGTGCGAGAACGGGTACCCTACCGCGGCAAGCGAGATGCGTATTGGCTTTGCGAATGTGATTGTGGCGGGAACAAAGAGGCTTCAACCTATAGTCTAAGACGCGGCGCCATCGTCTCCTGCGGCTGCTTGCGTATATCGAAGAACGATAGGTGCAGCGTCGAAGGATGCACTACCAAGCCGCGTTGTAAGGGTTTGTGCTTCAAGCACTACCAACGGGCTCGCCGTCACGATGGCGATACGTCTGATGGACCTCGGATAACCTTATGCACGATTGAAGGATGCGGCGACAAGGTTGAGGCAAAAGGCTTGTGCCGTAAACACTACCGGGCTCGCCGCCACGATACAAAGAGATCCGACAGACGACTGATCGTGCGGACCTGCAGCGTCGATGGATGCAGTGGCAGGGCAATCACGCACGGCTTGTGCAACAAGCACTACATTCGGGCGCGGAAGCATAATGGCGACACCTCCGACAGACCTCGGATAACCTTATGCACGATTGAAGGATGCGGCGGCAAGGTCCGAACAAAAGGCTTGTGCGCCAAGCATTACATGCGGGCTCTCCGCCACGCTAGAAATACATCCGACGGACCACTGGTCGTGCGGACCTGCAGCGTCGAAGGATGCAGTGGCAGGGTCTGGGGAAAAGGCTTTTGCCACAAGCACCACA
>JASHYD010001160.1 GCA_030043175.1 Xanthobacteraceae bacterium
GCTCAAGCGGGCCCCAATCATTTTCAATCCCGACACCACCCCCGCATCGGTTTATATGCCTTCATTTCAGACGGCCGCCCGGTCGCTCAAGGTCGTGCCAATCCCTGCTCCCGTTCATGACGACGTAGAGATCGAAACGGCCATCATCGGCCTCGGGCGCGAGCCGGGAGGCGGCCTTGTCGTCATGGCGGAAGGATTCAACTCCGTGCGTCGCGTAGCGATCATATCGACGGCCGCCCGAAACAACGTACCGGCGGTCTATAACTGGCCTGACTTGGCCAGAGACGGCGGTTTGCTCTCCTACGGAGTCGACCGGCTAGACTACTTGTCTCGCGCCGCCACTTATGTCGATCGCATTCTACGCGGCGAGAAGCCGGGCGATCTCCCGGTGCAGTTTCCGACAAAATTCGAGATGGTTGTGAACCTCAAGACCGCCAAAGCGCTCGGCCTACCATTCCGTCGAACCTGCTCGCGGTCGCCGACGAGGTGATCGAATGAACCGGCGGGAGTTCGTTGCAGGGCTCGGGAGGGCGGGGTTTGGCGATTGCAGCGCCAGCTAAACCCCAGTGCTGACCAAGGCCGCCTTCTGCTTCGCCTGATATTTCTTCCAGCTTTCAGCCCAGGCGGCTTTGCGCTGGACCTTCGCCCGGTGTTTCGCAGCCTCGCTTCTGCCACGGCCAGAGGCACTTTTGACGATGCACGCCGCTGGTTTGGCATCACCGCCCGGAAGCAGAAATTTCGGCCCCCTGCGCGCCAAGTCAGTTCTGACGGAGGCCAGGGAGAGTCGGGGAGATCAGCCGAGTCCAAAGACGCATCAGCTCAGCCTGGCGCGTGACCCCGGTCTTCGAGAAGATGTGTTCGAGGTGGGTTTTCGCCGTCGGCCTGGTGATGCCGAGCGTTGCTGCGGTCTCGTTCAACGTGCGCCCAGCGAACAGGCTGGCGAGCACCTTGGTTTCGGTTGGCGTCAGACCATATGCAGCAGCCAACGTGTCTGCACCATCTTGCGCGTCCGGTGGCGCACCGATGAATACGGCCGCAACGGCCGCGGGTTGCAGGCGCGTGCGGAAATCGCTCCCTGTAAGCGGCAGTACATGAGCAAACATGGGCGGCGCGTCGGGCTCGGTGAGGCGGATCGCCAGCCCGGTCTTGCCGATGCTGGCCTCGTTTCCGGCTGCAAGGGCGAGGGCCGAGCGCAGCTCGGATGCCGCTGATGTAGCCGTCGCTTGCAGAATACCTTGAGCGCTGTGAATGGGGCCGCCGCCGTCGCCCGGCATATGCTCTGCCGCGCGGTTGGCGTGAAGGATGGCGCCATGTTTGTTGGTCAGTACGACCGCACAGCGGAGGGCATCGAGGGCTTCGGCCATCCGTGTACCCTCGATGGTGCGCACATCGAGGACGTTGCTGATCATCACCGCCCGCCGCAGATGCGGCAGCAACAGCTTGCCAAGCTCGATCTCGCGCTCCGTGATGATGCCCTGGCGTTCGTGCCGGCCGCCGCTAAAGCAGGACAAAAACAATGGCGTGCTCTTCGAGAAGAACACGATCCAGTCCACCATCCCGAGCGGTTTCGCCCACTGGTGAAAATGCGGAGATGTCTCGAAATAGGTGGCGGCAATGTGGCGCGAGACCACGTATGGCTCGTCCAACGAGTGCCCGGACTTGAGCGCCCCGCCTAGTATGGCGTCGATCTCAGGGACGTGTTTTGAGAATTGCTCCATTTGATACGGCGCCACGCTAACCTTATGAAGAAGAAGACGATCGTGCCGAAGATCACTCAAGGTCAGACTCAACATGTGGCAGTCGAGCGCGTCCATGACATCGGCAAGCGTCTGGTCCCAATGGGAGGGATCGAGGGCACAGTCGTAGATCGAGCCAATCAAGTCCGACAGGGCTTGACGCGAAATTGCATCGGCCACTGATCACCCCCACAGCTTTCAAGTCCGAATATACCCATAGGATCGGGCTGTTATAACATTTTTTGCCCTTCCTCGGCCAAATGGCCGATGCGGGGGCGTTTGAGCCGATGATATTTTGTTAACGAGCTGCCAGCGGGGCTAAAGCCGGTCGGCAAGCGATCGAACGGTGAAGGGCGCGTCAGGCTGGCGCTTCACAGTCAACTGCGGTCATTCCTCAGGGAGATTCCGGGAGTTCTATCCCTTCGGTCGGTCTGTATAACTCGCAGCGGACTCATTCTCTGACTCGACGCAATGAGTTCGGTCAGGTCCGCCGTGGTGTCCCACACAAGAGACGGTTCTCGGACGGGGACCACGATGGCGATGCCACCTGAACTGCCGCGTCTCAGTGCCGAGCAGCGGCGCGCACTAAAGCTACTCGCCAGTATTCGGGGCGGGGCCACCGAGGCGACGTTGTTCGCCCATGGATTCTGGCGTGAGATGCTGGCAGGACTTGTAGTCGCAGGGCTCGCAACTGTGACAACGGCGTTTCTCAGGGCCGGCGGCCCGATGATGAAAGTGGATCGCTACCGGATCACAGCCGCCGGACGGAGGGCGATCGAAGGTTGATCGAGCGCTCCAATGATCGGTCGGTCGAGCCCTAATGGTCGATAGCGCCGTCATGCCGAAGGACCCCTTTCCCTGCAAGCCCCAGCCGGGCTTACCGGGACATCGCTTTGGCCACTGATCACCCCCAAAGCCTTCAGGTCCGAGTTTTGGTATTGATATACCCACATGATCGCTCTGTTATAACACTTTTTTACCCTTCCTCGGCCAAATGGCCGATATGCCGGCCTTCGTGCCGCTGGTATTTTTTCGTTAGCGAGCCGCCATCGGGCGATGCCGATAGCCCGAGGATTGAAAGGCGGCCCTAGGGGTGCCTACGGCGGGCAAGCACACTGAAAATTCGTTTGATTGGCGCGCCTTCACGGCGCGCGATTGCATCTGTGTGGAGGAAATCATGAAACGATTAGGGCTAGGGATCGTCGTCGCTATTGGCTTGACGCTGCCGGCGTTTGGGCAAGGCGTCGATCCGTTGATCGGGACGTGGAAGCTCAACTATGAGAAATCAACAGGGTCTGGCTTTAGAAGCCTCACCTTAACTTTCACCGCAGCGGAAGGGCGAAATCTGGTTGCTGTCACTGATGGTGTTGATACCCAAGGTAACCAGCTCCACGGCACGTTGAGACATACCTACGATGGAATGCCCCATCCGACAGACGGCGCTCCAGACGCCGACTCGACCAGTTACACACGGCTTGAAGACACGATAAATGTCGTCCGTTTCAAACGAGGAAAAGTGGTGGAAGTCAGCCAGTCGATAATTGTCCCAGGTAAGACTTATACGAATTCAGGTGTAAGTGTCGTAAACGGCCAGATTGTCCATTTCACTTTGGTATTGGAACGGCAATAAAGGGGGGGAACTAATGTCACGCATCATTCTCGCTTGCGCCATCGGGGGCATTTTGGGCGTCCCGGCATTCGGCCAGGGCGTCGATCCATTTATCGGGACCTGGAAGTTCAATGCCGAGAAATCGTCATGCCAAACTGGTCGCCAAACTTGTCCACTCATGAAAAGCGAAATTCTCGTTGTTAGCAAAGATGGGCAGAACATCGTCAACAACACCGAAGGTGTGGACAGTCAAGGTCAGGCGTTCAAAGGGAACTATCAGCACGTCTACGATGGAATGCCTCATCCAACGACGGGCACCGTTTTTGACTCAACTGCTTACACAAGAACAGGCAACACTATAAACGGTGTCCGGTTCAAAGAAGGGAAGGCGATGCAGCTGATGCAGGGGGTAATTATCCCTGGGAAGACTTATACGGCGACGGCCGCAGGCATCACCGCAAACGGCCAGCCGTATCATTTCGTTTACGTCTATGACTGGCAATAGGGGAAAACTCATGCGTCACATTATTCTCGCTTGCGCCCTCGCGGGCATTTTGAGCGTACCGGCTAAAGCCGATGAAACCAGGCAAAACCCGCCTAGCCAATTCAACTACATTCAGCCACTTGTAAGACGTCCCCTTGACGGGTCCGTAGTACAAATTGAAGCCATCAACGTACACATGAATGCGCATCTTCAGCCCGGCCCCAGATACAGCAAAGGCCACTCCGAAGAGTGGCCCTTGAGCCGACAGCACGCTGCCGGCGGGTAGTTGACCCGAAGTTATGCACGAACTCGGATGAAGTCAAATTCTTATTGACTTTTCAAAAGGAAATGACGGGCGCCGACGCAGAGCTGGCGCGCCGACCGTAAACCTTTGAAATCATTCAATTTCATTGCAAACAGCCATCTCGATTCTATCATCGCCTGACCGCCATCAACCGGTTGGCCGGTACCTTGAACTCCGCGGCGCCTTTCTCAATAGCGGAAGGCCTCATCAGGGGCCTCTGGGGTTGCCCAGCCGGCTCCTGCTTGGCTCCGAAGAGGAACGAGCGATTGCTCGCGAAGGCGGTATGCAAAGCAAACATGATGCGGCGCGTTGCAACTAAAGCGAGTACGCACCGCTATTGAACGCACGTAGCCGCGGGCCGACACTATCGGCATGGCAAAGAAGCCCGAACCGGCGAAATCAGAGCTGCTGGAGCGCCATGCCGATCCCCACGCAATCCGAGCACTCGCAAGACTCGCTGCCCGCCAACCTATTTGCTCGTCGCCCGTCCGACCTGGAAATTCACAGGTATCCAAACGATCGGTCTTCGGTTGGCAAGCGAGCCTTCATCTCCATGATAATTTTTTGCATCGGCGTCTCTGCAACGTTGGCTTGGCAGTGGTATGGCGCCAGAGAGATGATCGCGAGCTCGTCCCCGCAGCTTAGCGGATTGCCGCCGCGGGCCGAGCCAGTTCCACAGAACGCACTTGAGGTGATCGGGCTAGACTCGCGAACGGCCTCTTCTCCGGATCAGCAGGAGCCAAGCACATTGCTCGATCTCGGCGTGGTGCGGCAAAGTATCAACCAGATCGCCGCCAGTATTGCCTCCAGTCAAGGGCGCACGGACCGGATGGCCACAACTCAAGATCAGATAGCGCGCAGCTTAGACCGGATGGCCACAGCTCAAGAGCAGATAGCGCGCAGCGTCGACCGGATTGCCACAAGTCAAGAGCAGATAACGCGCGGCGTAGACCAACTCAGAGCCGACCAAGAGCAGATGACCCGCGAGATCACGAAACTACAGGAGATCGGACAGTCAATCCGTTCGAAGAACTCAGAGCCGCGGCCTATCTCCGCCTCCGCGCCCAAGCCCGTACTGCGGCCTGCCTCCGCGCCCAAGCCCATATCGCCGACCCCGACGTTGCCGGAACCCACGGTGCGCTGAGGGCTAATCGCGGCGCCTGCTCGCCGGGCCTGCTGCTGAGTTGCCGTCAGCAAACGCCCAGCCATGCGGCAGGTATCGGCCGCAAGGTAAATACCTTCAATCCCGTCCTAATACGCAACGCGTTGTGTTCGCCGATGACACACTTGGCAAACAGGACACCCCGTCGTCATGACGAAGCCCGCGCCCCTAACACCTTCAATCGCGCCGCCGCATTCCACACAATGTCCGCGTAACCGCCACAGCAGGCTGCGCTGTCCTTTGATGCGCCTGTCGCCTTCCGCTCCTTGCGTAAAGGCGTCAAACGCATAGGAACTGGGTTTTGCAGAATCGACCATATGGTCGCGTTCCCACACCGACAGGACATTATGTGATTGTACCGCTTCACTTGCGCCGCGCAACCGCCGCCCGCCAAAGGCCTCCGCGTCTTTCGACTTGGCGAAACAGAACACCACGAACTCCTTGTCAGCGCGGCGCAGGGAGTACGTGACGACGTCGCCG
>JASHYD010001161.1 GCA_030043175.1 Xanthobacteraceae bacterium
GTTTTCCTTATGCAACGCATAGGAAATGAAAACTTCAATTATGTCATGTTTTGGAGCAAGTTGCGGATGTTCTGACGGAAGACCGAGAAGGAATGACGCTGACAATCGGGATTCGCGCGAAGAGGACATGAAGGCCGTGCAGGACATCTACAGGTTTCATGTCCTTCACGGCTTTGCCTCGTTCGAAGAAGATGCTCCCTCCACGACCGAATTGGCTCGTCGCCGTTCCGATCTGCTTGCCCGTGGCCTTCCTTACCTGATTGTATCGAGAAATCGTTGGATATAGCTACGCCGCGCCGTACCGGACTCGCTCAGCGTACCGCTTTACGGTCGAGAACTCGGTTTACATTGACAACCGCTTTAGTCGCAGAGGGGTTGGCCGCGCTTTGGTCTCAGCGCTCGTAGAGCGCTGCAGCGCCGGCGGCTGGCGGCAGATGATCGCCGTCATAGGTGACAGCGGCAACACGCCGTCAATCGCCTTACACGAGACGCTCGGTTTTCAGCTGGTTGGCGTCCTGCGCGGAGTCGGTTACAAGTTCGGACGTCGGGTAGACAGTGTACTGATGCAACGGCAGCTCGCTCCTGACCCGGAGAATTTCGGCACCATACAACGACAGGATTAAGTTTCGCGTCAATACCAACCCCCACGCCAACACCGGTTGTTTCAGAGACGCTCGTCCCATCGCGACCGAACCTGGTCGTTTCGTTTGCGAATGCACCCGCTTGCGCGCTGACGCCGGCATTCACGTCCGCATCGCCCTTCAGCGGATTGACTACGACTTGCGCGTTACCATTCACGCCGGCTCCGACCATTACCTCACCGGAAGCAGTCAAGGATCCGTCGCAAAACCCACTTTGACATCAGCGGTATACACAGCGGCGCTCCCGGAAGCTTGGGCGCCAAAGCCGCAGCCGCGAGCGGGTCGGGTTGTATAAATTTCCGCAAGTCGTTCAACCCATATATCGTTCCCCACGATACCGACCTGATCGGCCGCGCCGTTCTTCCTGCTTTTCCGTACGCGTTCGCAACCTGATTTCACCATCGCGATCTTGAACAATTCATCGCTTGGGCAATTGGGCGACAAATCCCGGCGAGGTAGCCGTTAGGAGCCCTGTCCGTTCCGCGCGGGAGCCTACTAAACTCCTGGCCCATGTTTTCCATCCCCAACATCGATCGGACATGGAAGCTATCAGGGGACGAGCGTCAATTGAGTCAATTGGGAAACAGTTTGTTCCTGATATAGCGAGTGGTTGGTGTCAAACGAATGCCGCGCGGCTTCCGCCACATGGCACGGTCAATTTCCCGCTTGTCGCCGATCGCAAGCCGGCCGGAAGCCTTCTTTACAATAAAGATCGCGTCGCTCATCTTGCGGCCTGAGTGACGGTTTTTGACTTTAACCTCCTTCCAGAGGCGTAGTCGTCCGAGTTTTAGCTTGGGAAGCTCTTCCCCGATTTCGCGACGCAGGCAATCCCTCTCGTTCTCGCGCGACCGCTTGCGACCGCCGGGAAACATCCACCGGCGATCGCGCCGCCGTCTCACTAGAAGAACCTTGCCGCGCCTCGTGGCAACGAGCTTGGATGACTTCGCCATACGGCCGCCGTTACCTCCCGCAGGGTATCACCAAATAATCAAATAGCTGCAATCCCTCGATCAACCCACTGACGGCGCCGATGTTCCACTTAAAGGAGGCCCCATGAATGTTCTCTCGCATCAAGATGTGCTTATCGGCCTGCTCCTGGCCGCATTCCTGGGCAGCGTGATCGGATTTGAGCGCGAGCGGCTTCTATGGGTCGACGGCATCCGCACCCACATGGTGGTTTGTGTCGGCGCGTGCCTGATCATGATCGTCTCCGCGTTCGGATTTGGCGACGGCCTCACGTCCCAAAACGTCGTCCTTGATCCTTCCCGCGTGGCCGCTCAGGTTGTTTCCGGAATAGGCTTTCTGGGTGCAGGCGCGATCCTGGCACGGGGCGAGATCATGCGGGGCCTTACGATGGCGGCAAGCATCTGGACCGTCGCGGCCATTGGCCTTGCAGTCGGTGGAGGACACTGCTTTGCCGCCGGCGTCTCGACAACCGTCATCATCCTGATCCTGCCCGGCATCAAGCCGATCGAGGAGGCTTGCCGGGCGCGGAATCAGAGTTGTCGGCTCAAGATCGAAGCTGCAAATGGCGCGTTGACTCACGAACTGCTCAAGCAGGCGCTTGCCATCCGCACCGGACAGATCAAGCGGTTTCTCCTCTCTCTCAACTTCTGGCCTTGATGAAGCGTCGATCCTTGCCGCTGAGGCCGGCGTATTCGGCCTTGCGCATCTTGTCGAGCGCCTCGCCAAGATGGCGCATGACGTGAAACTTGTCGAACAGGATCGCGGCTCTTTATCCTTCGTGACGTTGCGGAACGGTGTCCACATGTCCATCACGGCGAGCCTGATTTTACGGCTCTTTATCGGGCCCAGCCAATCGCAGATGCCGCCATGCGGGCCTCGGAACGATCCCTGCCGCCGAACCCGATCGGTCGTTTGCGAACCAGGTCGCTGACGACGATGCGATAGCTGTGGCCCTTCCGGACCGAGAGCTCGTCAATGCCGATCGCGCGCGGACCCGGCGTGCCGGCACGCTTAAGCTAGGCCCGCATGTATTGCATTTCCAGCGTCTTGACCGTGTCCCAGTCGAGCTTGAGTTCCTTGGCCACATCCCGCATCGACCGAAGTTGACGCCGTCGCAACGGAAGAATGCTTTGAAGCGTCGCGAAGCAGGCGAGACCTTGGTGGATATCGCCCGCACCACCACGATTGCCAGGCTGTAACTGCTATGAGAAAATTCTTTTAAAAGAAGTTTGAAACGG
>JASHYD010001162.1 GCA_030043175.1 Xanthobacteraceae bacterium
TCTTTCCCTGAACTTTTGATCCGACGCTCACCACCACGGCTCTTTACCGCAGCAGCTCGGACTGGTTTGAGACCTGCTCCTGAAAGCCGATCCCGAGGGGCCGCCCCTCATCTTCCACACAGCTTTACGACGCTACCTCCAGGTCATTTTTTTTCTCCTTTCGGTTCGTCTCTGTAGCACACCGTCGATAAACACCAATTTTGCGGGATCAAACATGCGCTGCCCTCGCCGCCAACGTCGGCGCGCGCGAGCGCAATCGGCCCTCCTTTGCTCTTCCGCGTGCAGAGTTTTTTTTAAAGGTAATGTCGCGCCGGTCGAAGAAACGCCACACCGCGGTGCGGCTAGCAGCGATCTTCGCCTTTTTCATCGCCGCCACGATCTCATCCAATGTCATATCCGGCTGCTCTTTGATCAGACCAAGGATAAAGTTCTCGTGCTCTTCGAGCCGTGACACAGGTCCGCCGCTTGGCTTGGGTGCAATATTTCCGGTTGCCTGGTATCGCTGCGCCCAAATGATCACAACGCTCACGCTAAGCCCAAACTGTTCCGCGGTCTCGCGCCGCGACGCACCCGCTGCGATAGCTTCAATCACCCGTTCACGCAGGTCCATCGAATACGGTCTCGGCATCGTTCCCCCGGCCAAAGCGAATCAATGCTGTAGACTCGC
Organism: Xanthobacteraceae bacterium; assembly: GCA_030043175.1. Next base: position 668 of record JASHYD010001162.1, read on the forward strand.
GCACTCTTAAGTCCCTGGGAATCCCTCCGTTTCTCCGATTCGAAGCGAGCGAAAACCGCCTAATTGCTACCCGTCCCCGCAGCGGCATGAAGGTCGCCGCTAAAGCGCGTCATTGATGGCCCGCAAACGACGTCCGAAAAGAGGATGCCCTCGGCCAGCGACGCTCCGGCTCGTAGACGCCGATATTGAAGAACATCGAGGGCACGCCAGCGTCGATGAACTAATCCTCGCTGGGCGTGCTGGGCGGCGATGGTCTGAACTTGTCGCCGAACGCCGTCATTGGGCGCTCCGCGGGCGGTCGGGGTGATCCCCGCGGCCGCTGACGTAGCCGTCATTTGACGGCGATGACGAACTTTGTAACCGAGCGGGAGCCCCCACTGTCGATGAATTCGACCTCGATCTCGTCAGGTCCCGCCTTTGCCGGGGTGTACTCCAAACCCTTTGCCTTGACCGATTTGTCATTGCATTTTGTGCGCGGATTCGGTGCGGTGTAGTTGGGGATCGTATTCATATCGATAAGCCGCGCCCCGCCGTTCTCCGGCGGCTTAGTGATCGTGAGTTCTATCCAGTCCGCCGGGGCACAATCCGGCTTCAGGCTAAAGAATGTGCCTATCGTCGAGCTTCGGCCGACGACCGCGAAGCGTTGCACTGTGAACTCGCGATTGGACGCGTTCGGGTTCTGTGTCGGGTCTTGCTGTGCGTGGGCAGGCCCAGCGGTAAGCAAAGCCAGCGCGATCATTGATTTGCGTAGCATGGTCGTTCTCCTGTTCAAGTGATGAAGGACGTCATTGCCCTTCGCCTCATTGGTATCCGGAGCGACCCTTTGAAGACGTGCTGAGCAGCACAGTTTCTTCGAATGCACACTGTGACGAATACGCGCTCGATTGCAGCCCTGTTCTCGAGACGGTAAGGAATAATAAGCGGCGGTTTTGCGCGGCTGCACACGGCCACCCCAGGGCACCCTTCGAAGCCAAGCGACACGCTGCCCGCCGACCAGCCCGCCAGCGGACCTGTGCGGCCTCCATAGACAGCGGGTATACGGTGTTCAGATTGCCACCCTGGGCGCGCGAGGTTCTGCACGATTCCCATCTGCACAGGATCGCCGTCTCCGCGCGCCTTCGCGCTTACGGCGGGAGCAGCGGTCGTTTTGATGATGTTGCAGGCCGGCGTCATCGCCAAATTGGGCTGCAGGATCGCGTCGAGGCACGCTCGTCGTTTGAGACGGCGTCGACACCTCCCGCCGCGACGCGCGGGCTTGAGATCGATTCTTGTGTCCCAGGTTTGTACCGGAGGCAAGCATGCCGGATGTCACCCATTTCCTTGATTCGCATGACGCCGTGATCGTCGACGGTTCCCGTCCGGGCGGCCCGGGCGGGATGTACCGGGTGCGCGTCGCGCACCGCTATGTAGACAAGGAGGAGCCTGACCGCCTGATCAAGGAATTCCGGTCCGCCAGCAATCTCATCAGCATGGCGGTGCCCGACCGAGTAGCCGCCGCGCAGAACGCGGACTTCGATGGATGGCATCCGCCTGTCTGGTGGGCCTGACGGCTTGTCACGGTTCGAGGAGCTGCACCGTTGGGAGGCCGCCGATACCGCGATCCTCTATGCCTGTGACCTTATTGGGCGTGACGGCGAGGATCTGCGCAATCTCCCATTCCTCGACCGCAAGAACGCGCTGGCGCGCCTTTTGCGCAATACCGAAGCTCGCATCCTGTTCAACGAACACATCGCCGAGACGGCCCTATCGTCTTCGCGCGCGCCTGCGGATTGGGCGCCGAGGGCATCGGTTCCAAGAGGGTGGACGGCGCCTACCAGGCTAGCCCGTGCCGCGTCTGGATCAGGGTTCGCAATCCCGCCAGCATCGCCGTGCAACGGGAGCGGAGCGAGATTTGGGATCGCGCCAGACGGTGTGTACCAGCGGCGAGGCGGTGACCCGCTGCAAGGTCGAAATCACCCGCGCCGACATCATGTGACGCTTGCGGCTCGCGAGCCGTAATGTCGGTGTATAGCCAGGCGTCCACGCAGGCGACTTTGTGCATTCGACAAAACTGTGCTGCTCAGCACGTCTTCAAAGGTCGCTCCGGATACCAATGAGCGAAGGGCAATGACGTCCTTCATCACTTGAACAGGAGAACGACCATGTTACGTAAATCAATGATTGCGCTTGCAGCGCTCGTCAGCGTCGGGACAGTGACGCTTTCTCCCATCAGCGCGTCCGCGTTCGGTGGCGGCCACGGCTCTGGAGGCCACTCTGGTGGGTTCGGCGGCCATGGCGGCTTTGGAGGCAATGGTGGGTTTCGAGGCCACTATGGTTGGTCCGGCGGTTACCGCGGGTCCCACTGGGGCTATGGGAACTCCTATTGCTGGTATTGGTCCTGTGGGTACTATCAGTCGAGCTACTCGCCGTCCTACTCGGCGCCAGCCTATGCGGCGCCAGCCTACTCTGCGCCAACACCTTCGATCGCCGTGAACCAGAAGGTTTACGTCGAAGGCAACAATAACGGCGGGCCGCCTCCGGCCGCTCCGGAGGGACCGCCTCCGCCGCGCTAAGAACGGCAGCATGGCGCGGAATGCACCATGCTCCGGCGGACGCCACCAATCTTGAGTTGGGCCGGACCTCTCCGGTCCGGCCCGCTCAATAGGATTGCATTTTCGAGGAAGGGCGATCGACCAGTCCGAACTTTGGAGGTATTTGCTGATGGGGGAACGCAAACGCTTGATGACGATCTGGCGGCAGGACGCGAACGCGCCCTGGACGAATCTGTTGCGTTCCGTGGATGGGCCAGGCTACGCCATACATCATTACGCGATGGCAGCGCCGAAGAGGCTCTCCTTTGGATAGAAGGTGCCGATACGCCAAAGATCTCGGATTCACTCTGACGCTTGCGCGGGAAGTTCGGAGCGCGGCTAACGACGCCGTCACCCTGGCTATACATCGTACACACGGACATACCCGCGGACGTCGTTGCCGATTACAACGCGTGGTACGACCAAGAGCACCTCCCGCGGCTCATCGGCGTACCTGGCGTCGAGCGGGCGCAGCGTTTCGTAGCCGACGACCAACAGAGCCCGCGTTACCTGACAGCTTATGACCTTTCGATCGAGGACGCCTTTGAGAGTCCCGAAGGACTTCGCGCCCGGAAGACGCCCTGGACCGAGCGAATGAGGTCTCTGTTCAAGAACACACGACGTAAAATGTGTACGCTCCAAGGGTGATGATCCGCACGGCGCAGAAGCGCGCCGCGATAGCCGCGGCGGCCGTCATCGTCACCTTCGGCGGCGCCGAAGCCCAAACAGCTGTCCCCGAAGCACCGCCGCACTCTCGCATTGAGTGAGGCAGAGAAGGAGGCCTGATCGCCACGGATGACCCGCGGCAAGGGCGCGATTTATGCGAATGGCCTTACCCCCTGAACCTTCATCTCTTCATACCGTTGTTTGAACTGCTGTTTCGCCTCTTCCAATGACTGGGCGAGCCCGTTGTTTGGAGGAGGTGCTGGAAAGGGAGAGGTGTTCACCGACCATATCCATTTTGGCGATGTCGGGTCTTTGTGGATGCGTCCAACCGACTTTCCGTCATCGTCAAGGATGGCGTAATCGTCCTTGGCGTCGTCCCAACCCATGTGTTTTTTCATTGTTCTCAGGATAAGGGTCATTCTTGGGTTCGTTCTACTATCGCCGCCTGCCTTGTGCTTTCTAACGCTGCACCACACAGCCCACCACTGGCGACCATTGCCGGGGAGAACCAAGCCTTAGCGAACGACGGTGCGTCGGCTGGCGCCCCGCCGGCCCCCGAGAGTCGGGCTTGTGAAGGGTAATAAGGTAGAAACGTAAGCCGGCAAACGGATCGACAGGGCCGGCCCTGTTGCTATCTTAGGTGCAAGGTTATGGTGGGTGCTACGTGGCCTAGAGAGCGGGCTCGATGGCACTTGCTTTGTCAATTATCGGCGTCCTGGTGGGTATTCCGCTCGGTCTGCGATCTAATGTTTTTGCCTTGGTGCCTACGATCGGCTTGGCCATAATGTTTACCCTAACAGTCGGAGTTGGCCGTGGCGAGAGTTTTGGGTCAATCGTCTTGGCTGTGGTGACAGTCGGAATGGCTATTAAACTCGGCTATTTCGTTGGAACATGGAACATTCTTGGGAGAGCGCATCCAGTAGGAAGCTTCGGCACATGGCTTCATCGACAGATTGCGCCTACGCAGCTCGCGGCCGATACTGCGGGCATGGTGAAGAAGCCGGAACCGCCGAAGCTATTCTGGTTGACCCACCGCAGCCGTGATGGCCGTGTAGGCGTGGTCGTCATCGAGTCCCGGGGCCTCTCCACGCGCGCCTCATGGCTTCGCTGGCCGGCGCCGATCGCGGCCTTGAGTTCGCGTCTGGGCACCAGCTTGACCCGCAAAGCGCCAAGCAAATACCGGCGAACATGATCGCGCGGTTTCTTGACGACAGCGATCTCCGGAAGCTGCACCGGATGCTCGTCAGGAAGAAGCCGCCCGTGCCTTCGGTGCGTCGTCGCACGATCGCAAAGCGTAGGGTTGGCAAATCATGACGCGCCTCCACGCACGGCGGTACAACGGGCTTGCGCATCGCAGTCGTATGCGGCGATCTCGATCCGTCGCCAATCGAAGCGAAAGGAGGCCGCCAATTATGGCGGCCTCAAGTCTAGGAAGGAACGCCCCGGGGAGGGCGTCTGGAGGTGCCCAAGGAGATGGGCGTTACTGCACAGGCAACTACTGTGCCAATTTGAGCACGGGCTCGCCGTCACCGAAGCTACCACGGCCTAATTCTGTAAGCTCGCCGCGGAGGCCGTTCGATGGAGAAGGGTGACGCGGAATTCAAGGTGCCGGCAAACAGGCTCATGGCGATACGGCGATGAGTCTGGCGGGAGATGGCGCAATCCCGGGCTTCGATTCCGGCGGCACCGGGGCGGCTCAGAGCCGTTGCGGAGGCCACTGGCGCGCTGGGCGCGGCAAAAGCGCATCACGCGCCTGTTGGTATGATTCATTACCGACAGCCTCTCGGGTCTAGCGGACATTAGCTCGTTTGGCGGCTTCACGCTGCAAGGCGTGACAAGGCGATGTCGATTTCGGCAACCGCTACATAGAAGGATTCATGATGGCGAAGCGTCCTGAATTTTCCATAGACGAGCAGATCCGCATCGTGCAGGAGCAGGCGAATATGTGGGCCGAAGAGCTGCTTATCATCAACGAGGACGCTGAGAAAAGGATCGCCGAGTCGGAACAGCGCATTCGACAATCCAAACAACGTCTCCGCGAAATGGCGAATGTCCGGTATGACCCGAAGGACATTAACCGCGAGCATGGCCACGAAACAGGGTGGCGCTGGTCG
>JASHYD010001163.1 GCA_030043175.1 Xanthobacteraceae bacterium
TCGGTTGTTCGGGACGACCTTCGGGCCAGACGCTAACTGATCGGGGCCGCCGCGGCCGCAAACGTATCCATCGGGGGCTCGTCGATCATCGCGCCCGTCAGGTCCGCTACACGCGCGAATCCGCGTTTTCTGCACCACTCCTCCAGCCCATCGAGGATTGCCAGCATGCCGGACGGATTGCGGAAAATGAGATAGCCATCATCACGGCGGTCGCACCGGCGAGCATGTACTCGATCACATCCTCCACCTTGACGATGCCGCCGCAGCCAATGATGGGAATCTTTACCACCTTGGCGCATTGATTGACCATGCGCACGATGATCGGCTTGATTCCGGGTCCCGAAATGCCCCCGTATTTGTTGCCGATTGCCGGGCGGAACGTGTCGATGTTGATCTTGAGCCCCAGAATGGTGTTGGCGATGACCAGCGCATCGGCGCCGGCCGCCTCGGCGGCTTTCGCAATCGCCACCACGTCGCCGGCATTCGGCGACAGCTTGCACCACACCGGCTTGGCGGTCGCCCTACGGATGCGGCTCATCACGTTGAAGGTGTGTTCCTCATGCAGCGCGAAGTTGCCGCCGCCCGGATTGCGGGTCGGACACGAGATATTGACCTCGATGACATCCACGTCAGGCACGTCGACGTCGCGGGTCATCGCCTCGAAGTCGTCCGCCGTCTGGGCCGAGATGCTGCCCACCAGAGGTGGGGAGAAGCGTTTGTAATCCGGGACCTGGTGGCTGAGGAAATATTCGATGCCCTTCGTGGGTAGGCCAATCGAATTGATCATGCCGCATTCGAGTTCAGCGACGCGAGGCGGCGGATTGCCGATGCGATATTCGCGCGATACGGTTTTTGCCACCAGCGCGCCCAGCCGGTTGATGTCCATCACCTTCGCGAGTTCTGCGGAAAAAGCGCCAGACGCTGGCATGATCGGGTTCTTCAAGGTGACGTTCCCGATCTTCACCGTCATGTCTACCATCCAACGGCCTCCTGAAGGTCAAACACCGGGCCCTCGATGCACACCCGGCGCAACTCTTTGCGGCCATTGACCTCGAAGGTGCGCACACAGACGTAGCAGGGGCCGAGTCCGCAGGCCATGACCTGCTCCATCGCAACCTGACCCGGGATGCCGTGCTGCCTGGCAAGCTGCTTCATCAGCTGCATCAGCCGATTGGAGCCGCAGGTGAAGAAAGCGTCGGCGCATTTCGCCGCGATCAATCCCTGAAGAATTCGCTCGACATTCTCGACATCGCTGGAACGGTCCGTGTCGAGCACCGGCACAACGGTACCGACTTTTGCAAACAGATCATCCGCCATCACGAGGTCGCGGCTGCGGGCCGACAGGATCGCCGTGATGCCGACGCCGCAGCCGGCGGCGAGTTGGGAGATCGGTGCAAGAGTGGCAAGGCCGACGCCGCGACCGAGCACCACGACGTTGCGCCACAACGGATCGAGATGAAATCCGACGCCGAGCGGGCCGACGATGTTGAGCACATCGCCCGCCTTCAAGGTTGCGAGCCCCTTGGTGCCGCGACCGACGCATTTGTAGAGAAATTCTATGCGGCCGCGAGCTTTGTCGATGCGGTAGACGCTCTGCGGCCGCCGCAGCCACAGCTCGCCCGCATCGGGCGATGGACACAGGAGATTAAAGAACTGGCCCGGCTTGACCGTGAGCGCCTTTGGCGATGCCGCGACAACGAGGTGCTTGTACTCCTCATTGACCCTGTCGTGCGAGATGACCGGACAAAGGGCCTCCTCGGCCGGAATATCAACTTCGGTCGGAGGCGGTTCGCTCTGGCCGACGATGAACGGCGCCGATGCAAAAACTTCACCCATCGCGCCCGATTCCGCCTTTCCGTCCGAGATGGTGCATAGGTTCACCTATACCCCAGCGACAGCAAAATCAAGGATTCCTGCCGGCGACGCGGCGGACTTGTCCCGGCCATCCACGTTTTCCCGCATCCTCCTCCCGGCATGTGGGATTTGCGGGAGGGGGATGCTCGCGGCGAGTGCCGCCAGCGCGGGCAGGAGCGACATGCCTCGATCACCGCCGCTAGTCGCTCAATTTGCCGAGCGCCTGCATGAATCGCAGCTTGACGGCATGACCGTCGCGACTAGGCAGCACGCGGGGTGCAGCATCGTTTGAGATCCGCGCCTGAACGAGAATCGGCCCGCTGCCGTTATGAACGAGATCGTGGATCCGGCTCACGGCAGCGATGTCCGACACGTGAAGCCCGTCGGCGAATTTGCAGGCTTTCGCCACGGCCACGAGATCGATGCCGGCCCGCGTATGGCTCGGTTGCATGCCGGTCTCGCCATAATGCTGATTGTCGAGCACGACGATGACGAGATTGGCCGGCTGCTTCACCCCGACCGTAGCAAGGCTGCCCAATCCCATCAGGGCCTCGCCGTCGCCCGTCAGCACGAGCACGCGATGTGCGGGCCGCGCCAACGCAAGGCCGAGGCCGATCATGGCGGCGCCTCCCATGGCACCCCAAAGATAGAAGTTGAGCGGGTGATCGCCGCAGGCCGCGACATCATAGGTGGGAGAGCCGAGCCCGGAAACCACCAGCAAGTCCTTGCGCTCAACGAGCAGCTTGTCGACAAACTCGCGCCGGTCCAGCATCAAAAACCTCCGCTGGCCACTTTTGCCGAAAGGAAGGCGGTCCGGCCGAAGGGCGCAACGCGCGAAACCGGCACGGCGAAGCCGTACCCGTCGGCGCGTTGAAGGAATCGACGCTCGCAATCAAGGCAATGCGACGCTGCTGTGACTGCCCGAGCCGTAAGCGCTTGGCTGATCCGCCGTCCTGCGTGCGAGAGTTCAAACGGGCAGAGAACCTTAGCCGGCGTGTTGCCGTCCTCGTCGGTGACCACAGCAATGCCGGTGGTCTCGCTGCCGGGGTCAATCTTGACCAGAAGGGGCCAAATCTCGCCCCCGGTTCGGTCGTTGAGGCGAATCGTGAACAGGTAATGGCGATGGACGAGCGCACGGCCGCCCGCGCGAAGCAGGCGAGCCCTTTGCTTAGAGCACCGCACCGAGGGTTTCTTGCGTTTGTCCAAAACAAAGACTGCCAATTTTGTCTCCTAAAACCTTGCCCGTAAGGGCCTGGTAACGCCACCTTGGGGTACGTCTTCCCTCGCGAATGTTGCAGGCGTTTGCACAAGGCCCGTTTCGTACCTACCAAAGGCTTGTCTACTGGCTTGCCTTCTGTGAGCCCCGGGTTGAGGACGCGCCCCGGGGGTGGGTCTTGGACCTGTCAGCAACGTCGGGGACCACAGCCAACGCTGATCAACCTTGCGGCTTGCGGAACAAGCCGCCGGCGGTTGACTGCTTGGTCCATTCCTTGCGGCCGATCAGCCGTTGCGACAGCAGGATCGCAACACGCAGATCGCCATTGAAAGCCATATCGCAAGCACCGCCGACGATGTCGCCCGCATCGTGCGGTTCTTCGACCCGATAGGTCAGGAATCCGCACAGTTTCAGGCTCGCCTCGGTGATCGAGCCCATCGGCACCTGCCACGGGTTGAACTCCGCAAACTCGCCGCGCATGGTAACGAGTAGCAGGCACGGGAAGCCGCAGTTGTGCAGCAACGAAAACATGTTGATGCAATTTCCGACACCGCTGCTCTGCATCAGCAGCGCGGCACGTTCGCCGCCGAGCGCGGCGCCGGCCACGAGACCGACGCCCTCCTCTTCGGTTGTCAGCACCACATCGTGCATATCCGGATCCTTGACGCACAGCTCGATCAGGCGGCTATGCCCGGCGTCCGGCACGTATCCGACCTGCCGGATGCCGACCCGCTGGAACTGCCGGTAAATCGCGTCCGGCCAATGCAGTGCGGTTTTCGTTTTGTCGTCCAACGCTCGGCTCCCGGTCTCACATCTTCAGAATCTTAGACCCCGAGGCCCACTTCAGCCAATCTGCGCAGGAGACCCGCAGGTCCCGCTCGATGGTTGCCACCCACGCGTGAGATGACCCCAACAGCGACTCTGTGAATCAGAGTGTAGACTGCCGCCGCCGGGGCAGGATGATTGAATTCACCATATTCGGCCACGAGGGGCGCGCGGCTGCGGCGATCCTCATGGGTGCAGCAGGGCCTTCGCGAGATCAAACAGGGCATCTCCAGCTCGAGAACCCGATCGAGTTGGAAATCGACCATAAAAGCGCAGCGGCACCGGCACCTGCGGCGTTATTGTCGCGCCCAACGCCGGTCGCATGATGGTCTCACTCACGGGTCCCGGACAACCGAAGTGTCCAGGTCCACAAGCGTGCTCACGTTATCTCGGGTTGCCGGATCAGGACCCTTTCCCTCCGCGAAGGCGCGGTCTGAGTCGCGCGCCGCCCGCAGCATCGACGGTAAGGCGTAGTTTCCTTCGACACAGCGCGGCTCGTAATAGATTCGGTTTTCCTGATCGCTCTGGCGGGTGAACTCCTGCTTGACGGTCCAGGGCTTAGTCCACACGGTGAGATCTTCGATAGTGACCTCGTATTCGAGCGTGCTCGGGTCGGCCCGCGTCCACCGCTCGACCAGGTGCAGGTTTTGGCGCGAGCCCTCAAAATCGGTCTTTGGACTGAAGTTGGTCACGTCGATGACGAGCGTATTGCCTTCCCAATGGCCGCGCGAATCGCCATACCACTGGCGGACGTTGGCCGGCAAATGGGGGCTCCCGTTCATGACGACGTTGCGCTGCCAACCCTCTCCCTGCCCCACGTCATAGAAGATCGAGATGCCGCCGGGGGTCTGCACGATCTGCCGGAAACTTCCGCCGAACGCGGTTCCGAATTCGGGCAGCCCAAGCGTCAAGCAGCGGTCCGCCAATCCCCCGTCTTCCGGACCGTCATAGCGATTGATGCGACCGAAGTTGGCGGCGTTGTAGCGCGGGGGAGGCTCCGCGCGTCGCGGCGAGGGCATTGGATCGTATTTTCCGCCCCTGCACAGTCCCGACTTGGTCTTGCACGATTCGGTCGCCTGCAACAGGGCGAGGCGATATTCGCGGTCAGCGGCGGCCGCCTTCTGAGCCTCCGCGGTCAGCGGTGGAATCCGGCCGTCGGGGGGATCAACGATGCGCGACGTGCGCGCCCCGGTGTGCTTGGTGGTCAAGAAGACGGCCAAGTTGTAGGCGCCCGCGAGGTCGCGTTCAGTCGCGCGGCGGTCAAGCAACGCCGATCGCTGTTTATCCAGTTCGGCCCGCTGTGCCTCAGTGAAAAATTCTTGATTCGCATATTTGGCGGGACGCTGCAGGGGCGTATCAAATTCCTCAGTCCAAATGCCCTGCAGGTCCGGCTCACCCCACGGGGTTTTCGGCACAGCGGCCGTTGCCGAAGGGGCCTGAGCCGCTGCCGGACAGATCGACACCAAGATGACGACAAGGGCTGCAGCAAGGCCCGCCATCGCCCCTGAGAACCTCTCGCACATGATGGTCTCCATTGCTTTGCGGTCCGTTGCTCCGGCCGAACGCCTGCGAACAGCCGGATGGTAACGATTTTCGGCATCCGCCGATAGCCCGGAGGTGCTTTCTAAAGGGCCATCGTGTCGGCGTTATCTGAGGCGCCCCTCGCCAAGAAGTCTTCAATTGTTCGAGAAGACTGTTTGGTCTGCGGAATGTTTGGACGTCCTACGTAACTCGGGACCGAGAGTTAAAAAAGGAGTAGCGCTTCGTCCCCGAATTAACTCGGAGGCTTCGCGCCAACTTTTTTTGTAAGTGCGTCCATCGCGTCGGCTGCGCACGGCGCGGCCACGCACCGTAGCGGGCGGCTTGCGAGGCAAAAGTCTCGGATAGGGGTTCTCGTTACAAGGTAACTCGCCGGCGACAGACGCCTCTGACTCCGTCAGGAATAGGTTACAAATCCTGGGTACGGCGCGCGGTCGCGTGTTCCCAGAGCTTGTCACGATCGTCGTCAAACACCAAAGCGGGATCGGCGGGCGCCGTGTACCAGACATTACGGGCAAGTTCGTTCTCGAGCTGTCCGGGCGCCCAGCCGGCATAGCCGAAGGCGATAAGGCTCTTCATCGGGCCGGAGTTGCGGGCGATGTCGCGAATGACTTCGCTCGCCGGCGTGGCGGCGAGGCGTGCGTCGATGTCGAGTGTTTCCGGGCCGCGATAATCGGCGCCATGAATTACGAAGCTGACTTCAGGCTGCACCGGACCGCCCAGAAAGATGCGCACATTGCCGGACGCGGCGGCATCTTTGTTGCCGAATGCAGCAAGCAGATCCGTCAGCGGCTTTTCGCCGAGCGGCCGGTTTATGACTATTCCGAGCGCGCCATCGCCATCGTGCCGGACCATCAAGATCACCGCATGCTCGAAGCGGGGATCGCGCATTGCGGGCGTTGCAATCAGGAATTCGCCTTTGAGCGAAGGCGGCGCCTCGGCCGCACTCAACAGCGGTCCCGTCAGGGCCGCGGAAAGGGCGAGGATAGCGACGATCAGGCGCCGGGCAGCGACGAAGGGCATGGGACTCTCCCGTGAATGTGATGCTGATGCGTGCGCGACGCGCAGGATACCAGCATGCTAAGAATTCCGCACGGCGCCGCTCGCATCCCGATAGTGCTCAGGAGATCTTGACCAACAGTTTTCCGAAGTTCTTGCCCTGGAGCAGTCCGAGAAACGCGGCCGGCGCGTTCTCCAAGCCGTCGATCACGTCTTCGCGATATTTGAGGCGGCCGCTGCGCACCCAGGCGCTGGCTTCGCGCACGAAGTCAGCCTCTTGGGCAGCAAAATCCGTGACGATGAAGCCGCGCAAGGTCAGGCGTTTGCGCAGCACCGAGAACATGTCGGGACCCGGCATCGGCGTCGTGGCGTTGTACTGGGCAACGAGCCCGCAAACCGGGATGCGGGCGAAATCATTGAGCAGCGGCCACACAGCCTGCTGGACCGCGCCACCCACGTTCTCGAAATAGACGTCGATGCCAGCCGGGCACGCGGCTTCAAGCTGCCGCGCGAGGTCGGCGGCGCGATGATCGACACAGGCTTGAAAACCCAGTTCTTCCACCACATAGCGGCACTTGTCCGGGCCACCTGCGATCCCGACCGCACGGCATCCCTTGATCTTGGCGATCTGCCCGACCACGGAGCCCACCGCGCCGGAGGCCGCCGCTACCGCGACGGTTTCGCCGGGCTTGGGCTGGCCAATTTCCAGAAGACCCGCATAGGCCGTCATGCCCGGCATGCCGAGGACGCCGAGCGCGGTTGTCACTGGCGCGGCTGCTGGATCGAGCTTGCGCAAGCCGACGCCGGTGGAAATCGCGTAATCCTGCCAGCCGCCATAGCCGAGCACGGTATCGCCGGCGACGAACTTGGCATTGCGCGACGCCATGATCTCGCCGACGGTGCCGCCCACCATGGGGTCCCCGATCTCGACAGGCTTGGCGTAGGATTTCGCGGCGCTCATGCGGCCGCGCATATACGGGTCGAGCGACAGATAGCGGTTGCGCATCAACACCTCGCCGTCGCCAGGCTCCGGCACCGGCCTTTGCGCAAATTCGAAATTGTCGAGGCCCGGCGGGCCGTCGGGCCGGCTTTTGAGCAGGACTTGGTGATTGACGGCAGCAGCCATCGGCGGCCTCCTTGCGGTCGTAAACGGTGTTGCACGCTTGAGATAGCGCCTTTGGCCGCAAGCTGCCAATAATTGAGGGCCTCGATGACATCGATTCTGTTGATGCCATTGGCCGGAAAAAGCGGAGCACAGGATTACCGGCCGCCCGGCCTACCATCATAAACGGTTTCCCAATACCGAAGACGCGCCGGCCGCACCTTGAGAAATGACCCCGGCACCGCTAACCTCCCGGCTAGAGTTCAGGATCGGCAAATCTCGGAGGTCTCATCATGGATATCCGTGCCGCTGCTTGCATTCTCGTGACGGTCGCCTCGGTGGGCGCGGCCTCGGCTCATCATGGCCGGGGCAGCTACGACGCGACCAAGGCGTTCACCATCAATGCTCCGGTTGACACTCTGACCTGGGCAGACCCGCGTACGCACGTGACGCTTAAATACCAGGGAAATGTGTGGGAGGCGGCGCTTGCGCCGCCGTTTCGTATGCAAGCGCGCGGCCTAAAGGAGGAGATGCTCAAGCCCGGCAGCATCGTGACTGTGGTGGGCTATCCGTCCGCGCAGAAGGAGCACGAGATGCGGGCCGAGCGCATCACGGTCGCCGGCAAAACCGTCGAGCTGCGCTGACCTGCCGGAGATGGCGCACGGTATGCTTGCCGACATCGTTGGGGCGGCGTCACGGCGCTTGAGCAGTCAAGGCTTGGCGCGGCGGCGCGCGGATCCGCGTGGCTCTATCCACTCGCCAACATGAGTCATGTTTTGGGCGCAGCGCTGCTGGTCGGCGCCATCGTGACTCTCGACATCCAGGTCCTGCGGCGCGCCAAAAATGCCGGCATCATCGCCCGCGCCGTCACCCCGGTGGCGGCATGTGGGCTCGTCCTGCAGGTTGCCTCGGGCACGGTGCTGCCGGCCGCCGACGCCATGCCGGTGGTGGTCAATCCGGTCTTCCGATTCAAGATGGCGATGTTCGCCCTTGGCGTTGTCAACGTCGCGGTCTTCCGCTGGCGCTTTGGCGGCGGCCTCAAGGCGGAGATTCCGCTTGAGGGGGCGACATGGCCTGCAGGGTTGTCTCTGGCGAGCTGGCTGCTGGTGCTCCTGGCCGGACGATTTATTGCGTATGTGTGAGCAGCGCTTACCGCTGGCGCGCGGCGCTAAGATTAGCGCCTATCGTGGAAAAACCACGCCGGGAATAGGGCAGTTCGGTAAATTGATAGACTCGCATCGCTCCCAGATGGCTGATGGGATGCGCGACGGCCGCATCCTGTCTGCGTTGGGCAAAGCCACCGGGCCCCTGGCGGCCCGATGATGAGCTTGCGGCAGGCGCGGCGCGCCGGCTCTGCGACCCTTAACCCCGCCCTCAGGCGTAATAGTCTGCAGCGGCGGTCTGGTCCGTCGGCTTGGCGCTGAGCGCGTTCAATACCGGGGTGAGCACGATGGCGATCACCAAATTGAGGATTAGCGTGTAAAACGCCGTATAGCCCGGGAACGTCCAACCGCCGATCGCCAGCGGGTAGGCGGCTTGGAAATTGACCGCAGCGGCCATATAGGTGCCGGCAAAGGTTCCGGCAGCCCATCCGATCAACAGGGCCCACGAGTTGAACCATCGGGTATAGAGCCCGATCATCACCGCCGGCAGGGTCTGGATGATCCAGATGCCGCCCAGCAATTGCAGCTGAATGGCGTATTGCAGCGGCACGAAGACGACGAACACGAGCGCGCCGAATTTGACCACCAGCGACACCCATTTGGCCATTTGAGATTCCTGCTTGTCGGTCGCGCGGGGA
>JASHYD010001164.1 GCA_030043175.1 Xanthobacteraceae bacterium
AGCTGCGTCCGGCCGACGTCCACCGCTTCGTCGTGCGGCAAGCACAGACCGTATCGCTTTCTCGCGCGACAACGGCGATTACGGCACTGCGTTCATTTTTGCGTTTCGTCCAGCAACGTGGGTTGCTCCGGACCGATCTTTCCGCCGCGGTGCCCGGCGTGGCCGGGTGGCGCCTGACGCATTTGCCGAAGGCCCTGAGCATAGGACAAGTCGAACAACTGCTCGCCTCGTGTGATCGGCGGACGCCGACTGGGCGGCGCGACTATGCGATCCTCATGCTGCTCGCTCGGCTCGGACTGCGCGGCGGCGAAGTTTCAGCTCTTACCCTGGATGATATCGACTGGGAACACGGCGAGATTGCCATCCGTGGCAAAGGTCAACGGCTGGCGCGGCTGCCACTGCCCGCCGATGTGGGGACAGCCATCGCCGACTATCTGCGCCGCGATCGTCCGGTTTGCTCCACGCGTCGTGTGTTTATTCGGATCCGCGCGCCGCGGCGAGGATTCGTCAGCCCTTCGGTCATTTGCTGCATCGTCCGTCGTGCGCTGAAGCGCGCCAGCCTTGATCCGGTGTTCAAAGGCGCGCATTTGCTGCGCCACTCGTTGGCGACCGACCTCCTACGCCACGGTGCGTCGCTCACGGAGATCGGGCAGGTGCTCCGTCACAGCCAGCCCGATACCACGCAGATCTACGCCAAAGTCGACATCACGGCACTCCGTGCCATCGCATTGCCTTGGCCGGGGGTCTGGTCATGAGCGCGCTGCAGGAGGCCCTCGACGAATATCTGGCAACTCGCCGTGCCCTCGGCCATAAGTTGCTTCTTTGCGGCCGTCTGCTCCAGCGATTCGTCACCTTCGCCGATTCGGTCGGAGCCACCCACATCACCGCTGAGGCCGCCTTGGCTTGGGCCATGCAACCAGTCAAGGCCCAGCCCGCTCAGTGGGCCAACCGCCTCGCCATGGTCCGCCGGTTCGCCCGGTATTGCCAGGCGATTGAGCCGAGAACCATCGTTCCGCCCGACGATCTTCTTCCACACCGGTATCGCCGGCCGTCTTCCCCTTATATCTACCGCGACGGTGAAATCGCCGCACTGATCGAGGCGGCCAAACGACTGCCCTCCAGAAGCGGTCTGCGGCCAAAGACCTTTGCCACCCTCTTCGGTCTGTACGTGGCGACCGGCATGCGTTGCAACGAACCGCTGCGCCTCGACCGCAGTGACGTCGATCTGGCGAACGGTGTATTGACGATCCGCGGCACCAAGTTCGGCAAATCGCGGTATGTGCCGGTCCACCCATCGACACAGCAGGCCCTGCAGACCTATGCAAGGTGCCGCGACCGATGGTGCGCGAGTCCGATCAGCCCAAGCTTTTTTCTTTCCGAACGTGGGACGCGTTTGACCGAATGGGCCGTCCGTTGGACGTTCGTCAAACTTTCCCGTGAAATCGGCTTGCGCGGCGCTGACGATTCCCGCGGTCCCCGCCTGCACGATTTTCGCCATCGTCTGGCCGTGGCGACGTTGTTGCGCTGGTATCACGACGGCATCGATGTCGAACGGCACCTGCCACAACTGGCGACCTATCTTGGTCACAGCCACATCACCGACACTTATTGGTATTTGACGGCCACGCCGGAGCTGCTCCATCAGGCGCTCTTGCGGGTGGAGCAGTCCCAACCGGACTCCCTGCCATGAGCGCCGTCAGGACCTTCCCCGTTCTCCTGGAGACATTCTTCACGGATCGACTCATCAGGCAACGCCAGGCCAGCCCTCACACCCTGGCCAGCTACCGGGATAGTTTCTGCCTGTTGTTGGCTTATGCCCGGCAAAAACTGCGGAAGACGCCCTCGGAGATCATGCTCTCCGACCTCGACACTCCCTTTCTTGGAGCCTTCCTGGACCATCTCGAACACGAGCGGGGCAGCAGCGCACGCAGCCGGAACGTCCGTCTCGCCGCCATCCACTCCTTCTTCCGCTATGTGGCATTGCACTCACCAGAACACAGCGCATTGGCGCAACGGGTTCTCGCTATGCCAAGCAAGCGATATCTCCGACGGCCGGTCGCCTTCCTCGATTCTGAGGAAGTGGCCGCCCTGCTCGCCGCCCCTGATCTATGCACATGGATCGGACGCCGGGATCGGGCCATGCTGCTACTGGCGGTGCAGACCGGTTTGCGCGCGGCGGAACTCGTGGGTCTGCGTTGCCAGGATATCGTGCTTGGTCCCGCCGCCTATGTACAATGCCAAGGAAAAGGCCGAAAACTCCGCAGCACTCCGCTTCGAAAAGATACCACGGCGGTTCTTCGGTCTTGGCTGGCGGAGCGGAAAGGTAACCCATCCGATCCGGTCTTTCCGACAATCTCCGGTACGGCACTGAGCCATGACGGCTTACAGTATCTCCTGAACAAGCATCTTTCCGTCGCTTGTCGCCAGTGTCCTTCTCTGGCCAACAAGCGCGTCACACCGCATGTACTTCGCCACTCCCTGGCTATGGAGTTGCTTCACCACGGAGTCGATCGGGCAGTCATCGCCCTTTGGTTGGGCCATGAATCGGTCGAGACAACGGCCATCTATTTGCAGGCCGACATGAAACTCAAGGAACAGGCCCTGGCGAAGACCGATGCCACGGAGACGCGCGTCCGCCGGTACAAGCCGAACGACCACCTCCTGGCCTTCCTGAAGAGCCTCTGATAATGCCGATAAACTGGCCAGAAATCCTCCAGATCCTGCGCCCTCCCGACGACCACTCGGAATAATCGGGTGCTCGGAATTATGGCGTAGATCGTGCAGACGCGGCCCGTGACAATCGGACGGGCCGCGCAGCCCGATTTGACGAGATAACGCGTAAAACGTCCGGCGAATGTCCCCGCCATCCAATCGGTTGCCCCAGCCGGATACGAATAGGTAGGAAGAAACCGGCCGGTTCGCCCACACTCGCTCGCGTCGCGCCATGTAGTGGGCGAGCA
>JASHYD010001165.1 GCA_030043175.1 Xanthobacteraceae bacterium
TGCGATGAGATCGGATTATGTCTCGACGTCGCACGTCATGGGCATGCACGTCTTATAACGAGTGCGAATTATGTTCTTGCAGGTAGAGTTGCCGATCAGTAGAGCCTGGCGTAACGGGAGTCCACGGTCGAATGGGTAAGGCGCGAAATTGGGTCTCATCTTTTCGGCGACCACCCCCGCGCCTTCCACCGCAATGATTTCAAAAGTGCCAGTAAAGCCGACGCTGGCTGCTGGACCTCGGTACTCCGCCGCCCATTGAACACGAAACGGAGTTTGGAGCCACCTGCGTCGCCACGCAATGGCGCCTCCTTTGTCGCTGACCACCGCGCCTTGTTCACTGCAACGATTTCAGAGATGCAGCCGCCGCCGCTTTTTTTCGAATGATCAATCGGAGCGACGGTTGACCGATCGAGCCTATCGGGCTCTTCGGCCGCGCTACATCCTGACGCTCAGCAAGGGATCGAGAAGCCAACGGATCAGCGACCGCTTCTCGAGAATGATATCGGCACGCACAAGCATGTCAGCCTGAAGCGGTATCCTCCTGCCGTAGGCATCGATGTCTGGCCGGTCAAGCGTGGCGGTGATCTTGTAAACGGGTTCTTTGAGTTCGATGGGTCCAAACGTGTCGGACTTCGTTAGGATCGTCTGAGAAATCTTGAGTACCTTACCGCCATAGGTGCCAAATTGCTGATAGGGAAATGCCTCGTACAGGATTCTGACCTGTTGCCCCGGCTGCACGAAACCTATGGCTCGGGTCGGTACAAACAACTCCGCCTGCAGAACGCTCTCGTTTGGAACGATTTCCATCTGCAATCGCCGTGGGTCCGCAAATTGACCGACGGTGGCCTGCAGCGTTGAAATGCGCCCCGCAGCCGGGGCACGGATCACATAAGCACGGCGGCCACCGATCTCAGCGATACGCTGCTCGATCGTCGCAAGCTCACCGCGTAGACCTTGGATTTTTCCTGCCATAACTGTTGGAAGCTGCGCTAGGGAATAGCGGGTCTCGGTCAGTTGATTCATACGGGCAGCGAGCTGCTGGTTCAGCGAGTTCAGGTTCTGCTGTTGCTCAAGAAACGCTACTCGCCGGCGCTTGAAGTCGGCGTCCGCCATGTAACCTTCTTTTTTGAGTTCGGCCGCGGATGTGACAAATTCTCCTTCCACGTGGATGCGTTCATCCTGTATTTTCAGTTGCGCCTGAAGCTGAGATATCTCGCTCTCGAGGCCCTTGATGACGGCCTCAAGGCGGTCCCGCTCTGACTTTGTGCGCTGTTCCTCTGCTGCTATTTGCGCAGTTAGCAGGTCTTTCTGGGACCTCAGCGTGTCGAGCATGGTGGCATTGACGTCCACACCGTTTGCCGCGATTTGATCGGTGTTGATCGTCAGGAGTGGCTGACCTTCACCCACCTGCTCCCCTTCACTGACGTGAATCTCCCTGATTGTACCTAGTTGAGGCACAAAGATCTTGGAAGTACCTGACGTCGGGGTAAGATATCCGGAAACAGTTTCCTTTCGCGAATATTGTCCAACAAAGAGGAAGCTGATCGCAAGCGCGATGCCCACCGCGATGAACCAAGTTGTGATCTTGGTCGAGAATGGCTGGAGGAGCGCTACCTGGCCCCATTCGCGGCTTTGCCGCTGAAAATCGACCGCTTCCTGCCGAAACAATAAGGGCCGCTGTTCCACTGAAAACATCCTTGACTGGTCAATGCGCGGTTAGTTTGTCAGGTGCTGCCTTCACCGTCCGTCAGACGTGCGCACCTCCCTCCAGGCATCGCGGACCTGTCGGTAGTGTACGGACGGGTCATAGACGGACGTCGGCAGTCCGAGCGTCTGTGGGGACAGTCGGCCAATGGCGGACAAGAGGTTGTATGACCCCACAACGCGATCGTGCTGCGCTGTTACCAGATCGAGCTGAGCATTGACCACAACCTGTTGCGCATTGAGCACATCAAAGGTGGTTCGCAGTCCCAGTCGCGCCTCCGTGTGCATCCCCTTGAGCGTCATTTCGGCAGCTTTCACCTGCTCCTGGGCGGCTTGGATTTGTGCCTTCGTGGCCTGGAATTCAGCCCACGCCTGGACCACGGCGGCGCGTGCCTGATCGCGCGTAGTGGCAAGTTCAAGCCGGCGCTGTGACAGCGTCTCCTTGGATTGCCGAATCGTCGCGTATTCGGCGCCGCCTTCATAGAGGGGGATGGTCGCCCCAATAAGGAATGTGGCGGAGGATTGCTCAGGTATCAAGCCGGTGAGGTCATGATCGCGCTGTATGTTCCCCAGCAAGCTCACGGACGGATAGAGCGCGCCCTCCGAGACTTTCACCTGCAGCTGCGCCACGTCGACGCCGTATATGGCGGCCTTCACCGACGGATTGGCGGTTGTCCCGGCGTCGATCGCAGCGGCGAGCGTACGTGGCAAGAGATGTTCGGCCGGCGAACCGGGCTTCAGCTCGCCCGGCGCCGAGCCGATCACTCGGCGATACTTGGCTTTTGAGGTGGTCAGAGCCGCATCAGCGCGCAGCATCTGCGATCGGCCGGCGGCGAGCTGGGCCTCCGCCTGGGTGACGTCCGTACGTGTGACCTCTCCGAGTTTGAAGCGACCGCGTGTCCGTCCCAGAGTTTCGCCGAGCACCTGCACGTTGCTGCGCTGGAATTCTAGGATGGCCGCGTCGCGCACCACGTCCATGTAGACGGTGACGGCATCAAACAGCACCGTCTGTTCAATCACCCGCAAGGTCTCGCGCGCTGCGAGGACGTTGCTCTCAGCCGCACGGGTCCGGTTGGCCGTCTGATAGCCGTTGAACAACTTCTGCTCCGCGGTGAGGCCAACCGAGCGCGGTGCGGTCCAGTATGTGTTTCTTTGATTCAATCCCGGGGTAACGACCGTGTCCTGTAATGTGAATTGATTGCCCATTGACGCGACGGCGCTGATACGCGGACGATAGTCCGCCAGCGCCAACGGCACGCCTTCATCGATCTGCCGGACCACCGCGCGCTGGGAATTGAGCTGCGGGTTGACCTCATAGGCCTTTGCGAGCGCGCCGAGCAATGTTTGCGTTTCAGGGTGCGGTTTGGCCGTTCGATCGTCATACCGTCCAGCAGATACGGGAGGATCTTGGGCCCTGGGACCTACGGGCCTATCTTGTGCGCTGGCGACGGCTTGCGGGTGTGTGGCTTCGGGCCGAGCGCAGGCCGTGACAATGATCGCCGAGGCAGCGATTGCGACCGCACGGATCGGCAACCTTTCTCGCCTTACCGCCATGACGCCCCCCCGCCGACCGGCCACTTGTTCAAGCCCTGGCAGCCCTATCCCGCTTGCGCTTATCGGGAATGAAATCGATCCAACGCACCTAAAATTTTTCACTCTGTCGATTTGATAAAATCATCATTTCATTGCAGTTAACATTTCAAACATTTTGTACGGTTTGCGACTATTCATGGTTAACCAACTCTGATGTGGACTCAACAGTCTCGCAATCGCATTCAGCACGTGTCCTTGCGTCGCGCAGGAGCGTCCTTGCGATCCACAGAACCCGGTCTGCGCCACTGCTTATCTCGGGTCGATGGGCAACGCTGATCCGTGTCATTCGGAGACCTTTGAGACTGTTGTTGATGTATTTCTCGTTCTCGACATCCAAATGTGCCGTGCCCTCGTCCAACAGGAGGATGCGCGGTTGCCTATAGAGTGCTCGCGCCAGCAATACTCGCTGCTTCTGGCCGCCAGACAGCGAGCTGCCCATATCCCCGATCAGGCTGTTATAGGTCATCGGCATCGTCATGATCTCTTCATGGATACCTGCCAAATGCGCACACCGGACCATCCGTTCCTGATCAAAGGATGGATCGAAAAAGCAGATGTTATCGGCAATCGAGCCTGAGAGGAGCTGATCCTCCTGCATCACTGCCCCGACCTGCTCGCGATAGGCTCTGGGGCCCATCGTCGAGAGCGGGATGCCATCGATCAATACCTCGCCACTTGTCGGCTCTAGCAGCCCCAGCATGATCTTGATGAGCGTCGTCTTGCCCCCACCCGATGGCCCCATAATAGTCACGAATTTTCCAGGCTCGATTACCAGGCTGATATCCTGCAGGACAAAAGGCTCCGTTTCGGCGTAGCGGAAGGACACGTTGCGAAGCTCAATCTGGCCTTGGAGCTGACGTGTGTACGCTAAGAGCTGGTCATGCCCGCGCTCGAGCGGGCTCAGGGCGATATCGGCCAGCCGCTCCAGGTGCAGTTCGAGAACACAAAAGTCGAGGGCCTTCTCCACCAGCTGCACGGCCTTCTCGGTGAAGTGCTGCTTGTAGCTCATGAACGCAAAGATCATCCCGATGGTTAGGCTGTTGCTCAGTGCCAGCCTGCCGGCGAGGTAGATTGTGACGATGTTCTCCAGCCCGAACAGAGCATCATTGATGGTTGTAAACGCGATCCTTGTCCGGCCGAGGCGAACATTGGCGCTCACCACATCGGCATAGCGATTGAACCAGTGGGTCTCGCGGTCGCTTTCGCGATTGAAGATCTTCAGGCTTTGAATTGCCCGCATAGTCTCGATGAAAGTCGAGTTCTCGTGGGCCTTGCTCTCGATCACTGCCAGCGTGCGTTTTCGGAACAATCGATAGAGCCCGAGACGCACGGCCACATAGAGGACAAAGGCCGTCAATACAACGAACGCGAGTTGAGTGCTGTAGACGAAGATCATCGCCAGCGTAGCGACGGCCATTAGGCCGTCGATGGCCGCAGCTATCATGCCCTCGGCAAGGGCGCTGCGGATTGGCTCAATCGAAGTAAAACGCGACAGGATGTCGCCAATGTGCCGTTTCTCGAAATAAGCAATCGGCAATCGCACCAGATGGTGGAATAAACGGACGCCAATCTGAAAATGCAAGACATTCTGCACAATCAGGATGATCAGCGAGCGGATGGCACTCGAGGCAACCTTAATGGCGGTGAGCAGGCCGAAGCCCAGAGACAGCACGATCAAAAAATCGGCATCACCCCGGGCGATCACCTCATCGACCGTGAGCTGGAGGTAAAACGGGCTGATAATCACGAAGGTTTCGAGGATAACCGAGAGGATCAATATTTGCACAAGCGCGTGTGTGCTGCCACGCAGCTGCGTCCAGAACGTTGAAAACGGAAGTCGGGCTCTCTCGTCCTTAGGGAGAAAACCTTCTGACGGCGAGAGCTCGAGCGCGACGCCGGTCAGATGCTTCGAGGCATCGGCATTCGAAAAGAATCTCTCGCCCGAGGCCGGATCATGGACCACAATCCCGCGTCTCGTGACCGATTTTAGAACCAGAAAATGGTTCATGTCCCAATGCACGATGGCAGGTAGACGCAGCTGTTTAAGCTGTCCAAGTTCAAAGCGCAGCGGTCGGCAAGCAAGATGCATCTGGCTCGCCACCTGAATCAGGGCTCTAAGTGTAACTCCGTTCAGCGACACTGGATGGCGACGTCGGAGCGTATTCAGGTCGATGCGGTGGCCGTAATACGAGCTAATCATGGCCAAACAGGCGAGCCCGCATTCAGCTGCTTCGGTCTGTTGCATTACCGGGAGATGACCCCGGCTGCCGAAATTCAGGAGGCGCGTCACGGTCATGCCATGACCCCGGGCAGATGATCAAGGATCGTGAAAAAACGACGATTATCGCCGCAACAACAAATCGGTCTCTGACCGGCTGAGCGAGCGCGGCTCTGCCGCTTAGCGGATCATGTTGCGGAGAGTACAGAGAATGGCGCGATGGCACTTAACACTTAGCGAGAGGGCCCAGAAGCGGGACGCCGGGTTTCGCCTTGTATTTCGTCAGCGCGGGCTCTGTGATCATACAAAATTTGACTGACCAATAACCTGCGTGACGTTGCCGCCGAGGGCAATAGCAATTTCTATGGCGATATTGGTTTGCACGACGTTATCATTAAATTGTTGATTGCCGAAATATGCGTTACCAAAATCTCCCTTACCGAAATGTTGTATGCCGCGGTGTCGTTGCCGCCCACCGAACACCGCATCGAGATCTTCTTCTCGTAATCCGTTAAGTGATCGCAATTCATTGAGCGACGTGCTCGTGACCATGGGAATTCTCCATCAAATGGTATTCGCTCATTTGTTCCACACTCGGATCTGCGGCGCGAGAAGTTTTAGTTCTAATGGTTAATGCATGGAACGAGAGCGTGGGGTACCGCCTGGCGCCTGCCGACCTTGCTCGCCGCACAGTCGCCCGCCCGCTGGTAAAGAAATTGGCGTGGCACGCGAGACTGAAAAGCATACCGAAAATCACCACCGCCCCGCGCCACAATGGTGATCATATCATTGTTGAAATTGTAGAATTTCCTCACCAGGGACAGTACAGGAAGCCTTTTGTATGTCCTTGATCGAGCTTCCTATCCGCAACGTCAATTGTACCCGC
>JASHYD010001166.1 GCA_030043175.1 Xanthobacteraceae bacterium
CGCCCGGGCGCCCCGCCTAGGGTTCGCCTCGGTGCACCGCGGCCCGGTCAGCGGATTTTCTTCGGCGACCGCCGGGCCGACGCCGATTATGCCCAAGCCCTCGACCGCCTGTCGGGGCTCGGTGCCGTGATTGTCGAAATCGATATCGAGCCATTCTATGAGACTGCACGGCTGCTCTATGAAGGCCCCTGGCTGGCGGAGCGCTACGCGGCTACCCGCGACTTCATTGCATCCTCGCCCCAGTCGATGCATCCCGTCACGCTGCAGATTATCCTCGACGGCGCCCGGCCATCGGCGGTTGATGCTTTCGCAGCATTCTATCGGCTCGAACACTTGCGCCGCCTCGCGCAACGACAATTTGAGGCAGTCGATACCTTGGTGCTACCGACCGCACCAACGCTCTACA
Organism: Xanthobacteraceae bacterium; assembly: GCA_030043175.1. Next base: position 407 of record JASHYD010001166.1, read on the forward strand.
CTGTCGAACAGGTCCTGGCCGATCCGATCGGGCTGAATTCGCGGCTAGGCATCTACACGAACTTCGTGAACCTGCTCGACCTGTGCGGCCTCGCGGTGCCGGGGGCGTTGCATCGCGGCCCTTCCGGGATGGCGCCATTCGGCATCACGCTGCTGGCCCCTGGCGGCAATGACGGTCTTCTCGCCGCGATCGGTCGCCGCTTTCATGCTGACACCGCGCTGCCGCTCGGGGCGCTCGAGCGCAAGCAGCCAGCATTAGCCGCCGCCTCCCCTCCCGCTTGCTCCGCCCTTTCCTCCGCTGCCCGCGCGGAGGGGTCGAGGGAGGCGGGCAAGAGCAGAGAGGGGGAAGTCACCGATGCCGTGCTGCTCGCCGTGGCCTGCGCCCATCCCCCGGGCATGCGGCTCAAGGATGAGCTGCGCGCTTGCGGATCATGGTTCGTCGCCGCTACCGCGACCGCCCCCGATTACAGGCTCTATGCGCTGCGCGGCACCACCCCGCCCCAACTCGGCCTGCTGCGGGTCGCGGCCGGTCAGGGAAGCGCCATCGCGGTTGAACTATGGGCGATGCCGCCCGGCAGTTTCGGCGGTTTTGTCGCCGCCGTGCCGCCGCCGCTCACCATCGGCTCCATCAAGCTCGCCGACGGGCGGTGGGTGAAAGGCTTTTTGGTCGAGTCACAGGCGGTGAACGGGGCGCGGGATATTTCGAGCCTCGGCGGATAGTGCGAGTTGGTGCCAAGGGCAAATTTCTTTACGATTTTTTACCACGTGGAACGCTCCGGAACCGAAAAGCCGCATTCGATGCGGGTTGAGGCGCTCGGGTCGGAGCGGCTTGGAGGTAGTTCATCTCTTGGTAAAAAAGTTGAACACCTCGTCGGCCACCAAGGCCATGCGCGCGGTTGGATAGCCCCGGCAGTAGGCAAAGGCCCAGGTCATATGATCGTAAGTCGTGCCCGCAATTTTTACTGTCTGCAATCCGACCCGCTGACTCTGACCGTTGGCAAACCACGCGTCCGCCTCAATCTGCCCCTGCATCCAGCCAAATACAATCATATAGCGGGCTAATTGTGGAATGCTGACGTTTTGAGCGTAAAGTAACTGACCTGTTTCGGGTAATACCCTGATCTGATCTAGATGGAACTGCTCCAGCGTTAGAAACTCCGCGCAGGTTGATACGGGTGATGCATGTGCAGACCCGGCAAACAGTACCAGGGCACCCAACGGTCGCAGGAGTTTCATAGGGCATCGCCTTTGGACATAACTCATCCGGTCCCTATTATCTGAAATTCCGTGCTCCTTTCAGTCGCTGATGAAACTTACGGTTCACATTTATTGGCGTTGTGCACATGCTTGTGCTTTATTCTTTCCAGTCCACTTTCTTGCCATGGGCTCGGCGCTGCGCCGACCCTCCGTTGCCAGCAGCCCGGAGCAGCAAGCCCGCTGCGGTCCCGACCGGTCCGCATGCCCAATCACCTTCGTGAGTTCACCACCTGAGCCACAAAGCGATCCGCCATCGCCATTGCGCTTGGGAGACCATCCGAGCCGCGCGCTGATAGGCGTCCCGACACTATGGAACCGGTGTGAGGCGCAGCGCACTCGGATAGAATTGCCCGAATTGATCCTGTTCAATCGCACCGGGCCGTCATGCCGCCATCGACCACGATCTCGGCCCCGGTGATGAAGCGCGCTTCGTCGGAGGCGAGAAACAGCGCCGCGTGCGCAGTATCGCGTCCGTCGCCCATGAAGCCCAACGGAATGCGGGCAAGGCGCTGCTTGAGCAGAGCCTCGACGTCGCCGCCGGCGCGCTGTTTGGCAAGCCGGGCTTCCACCATTGGCGTGTGCAACTGGCCCGGAATCACGGTGTTCACCCGGATGCGGTGCTTGGCGTATTGCACTGCGACCACGCGGGAGAATTGGATGACGCCGGCCTTGCTGGCCGCATATCCAACCTGCGGCGAGCCGCTGAAACGAATTCCCGAAGCCGAAGATATATTGACGATCGCGCCGCTGTTTTGGCGCACCATTATCGGCAGGACGTATTTGCAGGCGAGGAATACGCTGCCAAGATTGTAGTCGAGCTGGCGATGCCAAGCGTCTTCTGGCAATTCCACAGGCCCCCCGGCGGCAGAGCCTCCGACATTGTTGACGAGAATGTCGACCCGCCCATAAACCTTAACACATTCATCAACCATGGCGGCAACCGCCTTGCTGTCGGTCGCATCGCCGAGGTGGGAGGTGATTTCACCGCCGCTTTCGCGTGCCCGCTCAATCGTCTCGCGCATCGAGTCTGCGTCGCGGTCAACCGCAAAGACCTTGGCGCCTTCGCGCGCGAAGATCACCGCCACGGCCCGCCCATTGCCCCAGCCCGGGCCGACACACCCCGCGCCTACGACAATCGCTACCTTGCCGTCCAGTCTTCCTGTCATGGGCTTCATGCCTCGAAGCCGCCGGGTCATCGTGCTGCAGGTGGGCACCGGCGCGAAGCGCCCCTTTTACCTGACGCGGCGGTCGGGTCCGGCCGCGGACAGACACCGGCAAGCTCCCGCCGGACCCGTTGGGCCCTCGCCACCTGCCGGCGCGGAATCACTTGAACATTGCTTCAGTTGACTTTGATGCCGGCGGCTTGCACCACCTTCGCCCATTTCTGGATTTCACTCTTCATATAGGCGGTGAATTCCTCCGGCGTGCTGCCGATGAGGATGGCCCCCTGGCTGGAGAGCTTAGCCCGGACCTCAGGCGCTTGCATGGCTGTGACAGCAGCGGCGTTCAACTTCATCACGATCGCGCGCTGCGTCCTCGCCGGCGCCACCATCCCGTACCAGTTGTCCGCCTCGATCTGCGGGTAACCAATTTCGCCCATCGTCGGCAGGTCCGGCAGCCACTTCACCCGCTGCCGACTGCCAACCGCAAGCGGCTTGATGGCGCCGGCCTGGATCTGCGGCAGCAGAACCGGCAGGTCGAGAAATATGATGTCAACCTGGTGACCGAGGAGATCATTCACGGCGGGTGCGGCGCCACGATAGGGCACATGGACAATGTCGATCTGCGCGCTGGTGCGCAACAACTCGCCGGCGAGATGCGGCATGCTGCCCGGCCCGGTCGACCCGTAGTTGATGGCGCCGGGCTTCGCCTTGGCAAGGGCTACCAGTTCCCGCACGTTGGCGACCGGCAGCGTAGTGGAGGCGACCAGTACCTCGGGAACCTTGGCAACAAGGGTAATTGTGGCGAGTTCCTTGAGCGGATCGTAGAGAATTTTATCCTGCAGGGAGGTGCTGATCGCCAGCGCCCCGGCGCTCGCGATCGCGATCGAATAACCATCCGGCTCGGATTTCGCGACATTGTCGGTGCCGAGCGTGCCGCCGGCACCGGGACGGTTGTCGATGACGATCGTCTGGCCGAGCAACTCTTGCATCTTCTGGCCCACCACCCGGCCGATGATGTCATTCGGTCCGCCCGGCGGGAACGGCACGACGAGCCGGATCGGCTTATTGGGATAATCCTCAGCCCGAGCAAGCAACGGCGTGGAGCACACAGCGATGAGACCGAGAATCCTTGCCAAATTCCACATAACACCCTCGTATTCCCTTCAGCGCCGCCGCCCGTCGGTCGAGTTTTTCGAATCAAATCAATGCTTGCTCCACCACGTGCTCATCACGCTGACCTCATCGCCCTCCCCGCACTTGATCCAACAGTCTGTCAGTGGGATTGCAGACTTTCGCAGCATGAGGCGAATTGAGGCGAGACGCAAGAAAGCGAGACCCTTGCGATCGAGGTTGTCCGATCTTTTGCCGAGCCTTCGACAGCGGTTGAGCATGCGATGCTGGGCTGCGAACCTCGTCGACCACCTCGCGCAGATTGACCGTGCGCTTGTTACCCCCGGCTCCGCCGGCCGGATCAACGGCGCCATCACCCCCCCCATTCGTCTGCGGTCATACGTTTACGGTTCGGTCGCGTTTCTGGCCTCCAGAATCAGGCCGCCATGCTCGAACCAGAACCGATTCATTGGATTCACTATCTTGCCGGACAGACATTAGGGGATTGACCGGGCGAGCGGCGGATACTTGATTGCCGAGTTACGCCCGGATCAAGTCCAGGGAGGGCGATGAGCCCAGGCCACCTAACCGAAAAGTCCTCGCCGATCACATGCCGCGACAACCTCAGCGAAGGTTCCAATAACGGGATTTCCGATGTCTTCTCATCCGGAGAGATTTCTAATGGCGGGCGTTATGGGGTGGCCGATCATGCATTCGCGCTCGCCCAAAATCCACAATTTCTGGCTCGCCAAATACGGGATCACAGGGATTTATGTTCCGCTCGCCATCCGGCGCGAAGGTCTGCACGCGGCCTTACACGCGCTTGCGGCACTGGGTTTTGCCGGTTGCAACCTGACGATCCCACATAAGGAAGCCGCTTTTGAAATCGTCGATCGGGTCGATCCGCTGGCACGGCGAATCGGTGCCATCAATTGCGTGGTCGTCGCGCCTGACGGTTCGCTCGACGGCTACAACTACGACGGCTTCGGTTACATCCAAAGCATTCTGGAGGCCGATTCGGCTTGGCGGGCCGATGCCGGCCCGATCGTCGTGCTCGGGGCCGGGGGCGGCGCCAGGGCCGTTCTGGTCAGCCTCCTGGATCAGGGGGCGCAAGAGATTCGCCTCGTCAACCGATCGCTGGAGCGAGCACAGGCGCTCGCGCGGGAGTTCGGGCCTCCAATCGAGGCGGTGGTGTGGAAGGAGCGCCATGCGGGGCTCGCCGGCGCCGCAATGCTCATCAACACGACGAGCCAAGGGATGGCCGGCCAGACAGCGCTCGATTTGACGCTCGACAAACTGCCCGTATCGGCGTTGGTGTCCGATATTATCTATATTCCCCGGGAAACGCCGCTTCTGGCGGCGGCACGGTTGCGCGGCAATCCCACCGTAAACGGGCTCGGCATGCTGCTGCACCAGGCGCGACCGGCCTTTCGGGCCTGGTTCGGTGTAATGCCACAAATCACCGCGGAATTGCGCGCAGAGATCGAAGCGACGACGTGATTGAGGCGCAAGCAAACAGAAAAGCGTGGCGGCTTTACGAGGCGAATGGTTCCCTGCTGGTTCAATCCGAAAAGTTGGCAAGCGCTGCGCGAAGCCGATCCCATGCGGCTTCGTCACCGGGCAGCCCAAACCGCAACCATGCGGCGTGCTGCGGGAAGCGACGTGCTAAAATGCCGGCACGGCCGAGATGATGAAAAAGACGGCCGGCGGCGGACGTGCGTACCAGCCGAAACAGCGATGTGCCGCCGACGACGTGGCCCGCTGTCCCGGCCAACACGGCGTCGAGGCGCTGCGCCTCCTCATCAAGGCGTTCACGCGTTGCGTTGGCCCACTCGACATCCGCCAGCGCCGTCTGCCCGACCATGACGGCCGGACCCGAAACCGCCCATGGCCCCAGCGCAGCGGCCAACCGCGCCGCGATTTGGGGCCTCGCCAGCGCGGAGCCGAGCCGCAATCCAGCCAGCCCGAAAAATTTGCCGAATGATCGAAGCACCACGATGTTGTGGCGGG
>JASHYD010001167.1 GCA_030043175.1 Xanthobacteraceae bacterium
TTTACTTGAAGCGGAAGGCTTTGGAGTACGAACTTACTTCCGCCAGAGGGGTCTTGGGCGAGAGTAAGGTACCCCGCGATAGCTGCCTCGTAACCGATCTACACATGCCAGGTATGGACGGTCTTGAGCTGGTGGATGAACTGCGTCAACGGGGGAAACTCTATACAGCAATCCCCTTAACCGGCGATCCGAACCAACACGTTCGCGAACGCCGCTGCTGCTCGACGTCCCTGTTTGAGTTGAATGCATCCAGGAGGTCGTCAAGGCGATGGGTTAAAGAAGCGCCTCGCCCCGTTCGGCTTCCCTCGACACTGTGCCATTTCGGCCCTTAGTCATGCGCAGTGCATTTGCTGGCAGCAAACGCACCGCAGCGTCCGCGACAGCGGACGTTTGAGTGTTGGTGGTAGAGGCGGTACCGATCATCAAACGACATTCCGGCCACTGCAACAAGTCTTCGATACGCAGGACCCGCCTGTGTATTTTCAATGATTTCCCCGGTGCTTACGAGTCCAGAAGTTGATTGCATGTTGACAGACGAGTGACTTTGGCGCTTTGAAACTCACCTGTCTGACTTCAGGCTGAGGATGTAAGCAATAATATCTTGCCTTTGTTCGGGGCTTAACATGAACATCGGCATCCCAGCATGCGGCGTCGTAAGCGTGACCGTCAAGGCCGCTGAGGTCATTCCGGGGGCGGCCGCAAGCTCAGCGAAAGTCGGTGCCCTCAGATTCGGGGAGAGAAGTTGTCCCTTTCGGATTGCGTGGCACTGTGAGCACGTGTCTCTTATCAGGGCAATGCCCTTCTCTGCATCACCGATCTCCAAGGCTTCGCTCGTTGCAGCTACAAGCATCATTAAGAGTGCCGCACAGGCTACCCGTACCATGATCATTCCTCCGTGACATGCCTCGTGTTTGATGGATCTTCATATGATAGGCGCGAGCAGACTTTGACAAAAATCAATCCATCACATTGTCTGCATAAATACACTTGCGACAACCGTCTCAGTCACGCCAGGCGTCGCCGCCACCCGCGGAAATGACGTGCACTGCCCGGAAGTTGGTAGTGTTCAGGCCGAACAGCGAACAAAGGCGCAACATCATCTATATCCTCAATCTCCAGTCACACGCGCTCGCGCATCATCGTCTTGTATAACGCAAGGCGGATGGACCGACTGTGAGTAAAGAGTGCATCTGTTCGATCGCCGCAGGTTGAGTGATCCTCAGAGCCCATAAACGGCGTTCCACGGAGACCGCCATGAAATCTCTATTGCTTGCGCCTATGCTCATCATCTTTGCTTCACACCAGGCGGACGCCCAGAGCGTGCAGGAGAACTCCTCAAAGCCTGGCTATCTCGGCATCCAACTTATCGCGGGTGCGCTTGTCGGAAAGATCGAATCAGATAGGCCGGCCCAAGCCGCCGGTATCGAGCCGGGCGATCTGATCGTCCGCTTCGACGACAAGGAAATAAAGGATGCGGCCGGACTGTCGCAGATCGTTGCCGAGACGCCTGCCGGCAAGGAGGTGGCGGTGACCATCATTCGCAGAGGAAACCAGGCACCACGACGGTGACGCTTAGCGATCAGGCGACCCACTTCGAACGCGCGGCCGCTGAGCAACTCAGTCCGGCTTATGCGGACTACTTAACGCTGCAAGTCTGTACGAAACGCTTGCGTCAGTTCGATCGCGCAAAGGTCAGGCTCCGCGGGCTCTTGAAGAGGAAGGAGTCGGCGTTCTCGCTGGAGCTCACCGACAAACTGTGGAATATCGTGGCGACGCAGTTTCAGAAGCGAGAAAGTGACCTGGAGCGCGCGAGCAACGATCAACTCGCTGAGGAGTGCGAGCGCGTCAGCAAGCGAGTCGTCGCTTTGATCGGCCGGACGAGACGACCCAAGCGCCCCCATTGAGAAAAAAGGATTTCTGATCACCGGCATTGCGGATCCAATAGGCGGCCATGTAAACGAGCCGGACCGAGGTCGATCATGTTGAATATCGGGCGGCTGCATGTGGCAGTTCGATTGGACCCGTCGCGCCGATCGACCAGTCGTACGAGACTTCGCCGCAAACGACGGCCTGGATATACATCCTGTGGGTCAACGCGCTCACGAGTCTGATCGCGGTGACCTTGGAGGCCCCTAAGCGCCGCCGCTGCCGAGAACGTGGGACGCACCGTTGCGGCTCGGGCTTTGAGCAGCGGCGCTCGCAGCGATCGCTGTGGTGAGCTTCTTGTCGATCTTGTAGACGTTCCAGCTCGTCGGCTTCGGTGGTTCCGGTCTATTGAGCATGATTGCCGACCCGGAGCTGGGTACGTTCAATCGGCTGACTCAGTTGGCCCCAGCGCTCGCCCCGGCACCTCAGCCCATAGTGAGCCACACCATCACCCCACACGCCGTCAGTCAGCTCCGCTGGGATCGGCCTACTCGCGCGTTTTCGCTCGTCGTCTTGCCAGTTTCGGATTGGCGAACTGGACCAAGCCACACACGAGGCAGGTGACGCGCACAAAGTCATTGTTGGCCCCTTCCGACCGGTCGTCGTCCGGAGCCCAGCCTTGCGCGCAAAAACCTGCATTGGGACAGCGGTAGATGAAAGGCAGCATTCGCGTTGGTAGCTCCGTCCGCCGGCTTATCTTGCAAGTTCGCGACGGTCGCGACCGCAGCCTTGTTAAACGGCGCGGACGTCCCCGTTATCTCTGCTGGCGTGCGGCGGTCGGCGCTAACGTTCTGCGGCGACAGTCGGGTTGTCCAACTAGCTGGTTTGGTGGTTGAAAATCCGCACGGCTTGCATTTGAACACCTTCAGGTTCTCGGCAAAGGCCCGCCTAATTGTGTGCAGCAGAATCATTGGCCGCTCGCAGAACGGACAAATGACTTCGTTCGTTGATGTGGGACCGTCGCTCATTATTTGCTTATGCACGCGATGGCGAACCCTCGCCTTGATATCGATCAACGGGCGCGGCCGGCGTTGGCCAAGCCCACGCGGGCAGGCCCTCAGCGCGGCAGGGCGCTGGGTGCTGTCTAACCATCTGACGCCGGGCGGAAGCCGCTCCTAGGCTTTCCGGTCTTGCAATGGCATTGGTGGGCGGTGGCCCGATCGGCGTGTTCCGAATATACTATGTCCAGGCAATTGTGCGAAAAACGAGAAGTTTGATGCATCTCAAAGCCAAGTTTAACTTACTTTTCTATAAATACTATTGGCGGTCAAACGAGGGAGGTGCCGGCGCGGGGCGAGCGTTGACCGAATTGCTACGATTTGGGCCGCCCTATTTGGTCTCACTTTGCTCTAAAACCACGATAGCAAACAGATGCACCGAATGGTGAGCCCGCGACTGTTTTAATCGTTGCGGTTGCCACGGAGAAGAGGCCGTCATGGCGTTGGGGCGGACCGAGTTGACGCTTTCGAAATCACGAAGTCGCCTCACAAATCGAATTCGTGATTGCTGGTACTCATGCAAGCAATGGAGCCATACATGAAAATAGGCCTCACTCTTCTTGCGGCGCTCGCGAATGCGGCACTTCTCCTTCCCAGTCCGGTCCTTGCCCAGGATGCCGATGGTATCGAGCATGGGCGCGAGATCGCGCGGACAATTTGCGCGGCCTGCCATGTCGTAGCCAAGGGTCAATTAATATCGCCCAATAGCGAAGCGCC
>JASHYD010000119.1 GCA_030043175.1 Xanthobacteraceae bacterium
GCCTTCCGGCGAGATGATCCACACGCCTCCCGGCCCGGTCTCATAGAGGTTGCCCTGGGTATCGACCCGCAGGCCGTCGGTAATGCCGGGCTCGGTCTCGCCGCGCATGTCGATGAACAGCTTGCCGTTGGCAAGGGTCCCGTCCGGCTGCACCTCATAGCGATTGACGTAATTGTCACGACTGCCGTTGACGTAGAGATATTTCTCGTCAGGCGAGAAGGCGAGACCGTTGGTATTGGGCATGTCGCTTACGACGAGCGCGAGCTTGCCGGCCTTCCACCGGAACACTGCGTTGAAATCGAGTTCCTTCTTGGGATCCTTGTCGCGCAGGCGGAGTGCGCCGTAGGTATCGGTGAAATAGATCGCGCCATCGCGTTTGACGACCACATCGTTGGGGCCGCCGAAGTGCTTGCCTTCGTAATTGTCGGCCAGCACGGTGCGCTTGCCGTTGGCCTCGATCCGCATGAGCGAGCGTCCCGCAAAGGTGGCCAGGATCAGGCGGCCTTGCCGGTCAAGCGTGAGGCCGTCGGCGCCCATCATTACGAATTCCTCGAAGTTCGGGTCGTTGCGATCCTTGCTGTTGTTCGAGACGGGACCCCAGCGCCACCTGTCGGGGCCTGTATAGCCGACGTTGTCAAGATAGACGGACGCCTTGCCGTCCGCCGTGAGCTTCCACACCACAGCACCCGGAATGTCAGTGAACAGGAGATAGCCTTGCCGACCCTTCTGCACCCATACCGGACCTTCAGTGAAGCCGAAGCCGCCCTTGACAAGCTCGACCTTCGCATCCGGCGATACCAACGCGTCAAGCTCGGGATCGAGCCGCACGACGGCCTGGTCAGCGGATTGCCCAAACGCGCAAGAAACGGTGAGCACGCTCGCAGCGGCTAGCATGAGAAGCCGGGTCATATTTTCCTCCCCTTGATGCGGACCCTGTCAGACGATGGTCCGCTCTTTACCTCCTGGTTCTCTGACCCCAGGTGTCGTTTGTGTCGTTTGTGTCGTTTGTGTCGTCTTGTCGTTTCAATGCCATCGCCAGGTCGAGGCTTAAGAAAGCCAGATGGCGAACCAAGACTTGCCGCAAGATTAGGACGCTATTCTATTGATTGGTCAAGCCATCAATATGACCGCGAAAATCGTCGCGCGCCACCGTCCTGTGAAACAGGACAATATTGCCAAAGCAAAGTCGAAATTTTCCGAATCGGTGGATGCGGCGGCGCAAAGCGATGGCTCCTTATCCCAAAGCCGGCAGGCTATGGCGCTTTCGTTGAATCAGGGCCGGCACGCGCCGATCAGGGCACCGTGAAGGAAATTGGCTGAGCGGCCCGAGCGGGAGGCGGGGCTCCCGCTCGGTTAACCCTGTTCCCCCATAGCCCGGAACGGCGACGCACCTCCGATGATTGTAGAGTGCGCACGACAACTCATCCCCATACAAACCGATGGCGACACGTACGCCCTGCGCCGCGATGACAGCGACTTGGTTGTGTTGTGCTCAGCTGGCCAGGCATAAGCCTTCACAGAGCGCTTCGGTGGTGAGCTACCGGCGGGCGAGGTTCACAGTTTATCCGTCCAGCCATCACACAAAGGTCATCCACTCGCGAGAAAATCTCACGAAAGAGGTTTAACAAAAATGCCGCCTTTGGCTACCCACGGGGGTCTTGATCCTGAGCCCACGCGTGACTGGGAGGTATATTCGATCTGGAACGGCCCGGCACGACTGATTGGGTGGGCTCAAGCCGTCAGCGCGGAAGAGGCTTGCCGGGAAGTTGCCAAGATATCCGGCAACGAAGTAAAGGGTCTAATTGCCATCCGGCGGCGGTGATGCCTTTTGGGCGATCACTGCAAACTTCGTATTGAATTCGGGGTGCTCGTAGATCTCAAAGCCATGGATTTGGCATGGTCTAGCGCTTGCTGAGGGGTCTGAACAATGTTGGGCCTTGCCGGGGACCAGGGGGTATGCACTCCACCCCTCATTTGTGTCTTGTATCCAATGCCAACCATGAGCAAGGTTGTCGCTCGTTAGGTCTTGGCTGTGTCCCACAAGCTTCCATGGCCCAATATACCGGTTGGCGAGAAATGCTGCCTTCTGCACCATCAGCCCCTCAACTGAGCGACCAGGCGCATCAGAACGAAGCAGGAACTGCCGGTCAAGAAAAGCCGGCAGTCGCCACGGATGGTCATCCTCAGTGCCCGCAGCGCGGCAGCCGGCGGATCGGGCACCGCTGGAGGGCAGCTCAGCCGCCGCTCGCCTGGCACCAATTCGCGCTCCAATCGTCGGGCAGAATCCTTGACTGCATTCACGAAAGCGCCGGCTTCCATTTAAGAGATTGTCACCTGCGTGGCAATAGATGCTGACATTCTGCCAGGTTCAATACACAGAAGATGAGGCAGGAGAGTACGAGGAGTCATCATGAACGATGCTGAGACAATGAAGACCTATGTCGCAGAGATCAACGGTGAAGCCGTCATGGCATTTCGTGCGATGGATGACGACGATGCCTGGGATATCGTCAGCGATGAGGATGGCGACTTGCAGCAGAGCTTAAACGAATCCTCCGGAATGGTTCGTGCGGATGGAAGCCCGTTGTGGGACGGAAAGCGCGAAATTATTGCGCGACCTGCAACGCCAGCCGAGGACGAGAGCTGGCAGAAGGCTCGCGATGCTGAGATCGAAAGTGCCGATGAGGGTGAGCCGATCGATTCTGAGCTTGAGGACGATTTTGATGACTTCACGGTTTATCTGATTCCCGTAAAGTTGGTCGGCGACGACGAGGATGATGCTTGATCTGCGATGCCTTTGCGCTACGGCGCTGGTTAGCGCGACGGCGACCGACGGCCTCCGGCCGCAAAGCTCGCTGCCGCGCACTTCGTATACGCTGCCCGTGCGATCGGCAGCGCTAACTACCCCCACGTGCAATGCGCCCTCACGCCTCGCGCCCGGTGCGCCACTCGCGCCCGGTGCGCCACTCGCGGACGGCAACGGCGCGGCGATGTCGGCGATTACGCGTCGAAATGCCAATGGGCGGCCGCCTGAAATCGAAACCTCGGTCCGACGAAACGCCCCGACAGCGTTCTGGCAGAACCCGAACGAGGGATTGCGGGATAACTATCTAAATTCGCCGGATCGGGTTTGCGAAACTCTCACCTCTACATTCTGAAAAGCTGCTCGGCGTTGCCGTGAGCAATCTTTTCTCTGTCAGCGCTGCTTACGGGCAGGCCATCCAGAAAAGCGCGCGCTTGCGCCATCGATCCGTAGGGGTAGTCGGCTGAGAACATAATTCTGTCGGTGCCCACCTGCAGGAGAAGATCAAGAAATGTGGCCGTGAAGTTGAACCCCGAGAAGGTGTAGTAGATGTTCTCCCTCAAATAAGCGCTGATCGGACGCCTGAGCTTTGTCATTGCCATTGGCATGACGTCGAGCCGTGATAGCATGAAGGGGAGCGTCTCGCCCAAATGACCGATCACGATTTGTAGATCCGGATGCCGATCGAACGTACCCCCAAGAATGATCCGGAGAATATGCACGGCCGTCTCGATATGCCAGCCCCAGCCGGCACCCGCAAACATGTCCGTCACGATCTCGGAGAAACCCGAGTAGTAAGCTTCGATGACGGGTCCGGGCGGTTGCG
>JASHYD010001168.1 GCA_030043175.1 Xanthobacteraceae bacterium
GGGCATAGCGGCGACCTCGGCTGCGGCCCCCTCGGCTTCCGCAATGGCGCACTTTGTCAATGCGACGACGCGGTCAGCAACCTGTCTGGGATTGAGGCCGCACTCGCGGGCGAAGCGCTGCCAATCTTTGCCCTTGATGTCATCGCCTCGGCTCTTGCCGGCGATTGTCTGAGCGAGATTCTTCGTAACGTTGCCCCAGACTTCGCCACACATTATGTCGTATATTGGTGCGAGTGATGCGCCATTGCCGCGGATCATGATTGAGTAGTTCTTGGCGTGCGCGTCGGTATTGCAGCACAGGATATTAAGGACAACGAGGTCGAGAAGGCGGATAATTTCGGTCGCAGGCAGGTGCCGCCTCGTCACTTCGAACATGTCCTTCAGACTTGGCCCGCGAATTCCAGTCTGATTAGACTCATACTTGGCGGACGGCGGCAGGCCGAGCGCTTGGCAGTAATCCTCCTGGTGCAGGCGACGGCAACGGCCGCCCACATCGGTTCGGTCGTATCGCCTCACGAGCAGGAAGGTTCGCTTACCGGCCCTCCCTGTGGTGACGTCCGGCGTCGGAATTTTCATCCGGCGCGCCAACGTCAGGCAGAAGGCCTCATTTTGAACGCCTCCCGGCAAACGGGGCGCGTCCGGCTTGAGAATGTGCGTCGATGGAGAGCCGTTCATCGGTATGCAGATCCGATGGCTCTCGTCCACTGCCACCGCGAGTTTTGATTGAGCGCCCGCGAGCGACATCGACACGCCCTCCTCGCCGACCAGGAACGGTTTGTTGGGCAGGTCCTCCAACACTGCTTCGAGTTCATCAGGCGTTGCCAGAGGCCGCCACTGAACCGAGGACGTTCTTCCCGGTTGCCCGATCGATAGCGCCCCCGCTGTGTCGCCGCCGATCGCCGACAGGAGGCCGATAACATCGCTGCGCGCCATTCCGAGAAGTTGCCCCAGCGTCCGCAGTTGGTCGTTTTCCGGAAGGAGGTTTGTGGCCCAGGGCAGGAAAATATCGGGCCCAACGCCATCAAGCCGCAGCGGCATCGTTGTCGAAATCGGAAACGCGCCGCGCAGCCTGATCCAACCTTCGTCATAGGTAAAGCAAGGCCCGGCCTTACTGACATCGATCGTGCCGACAAGCCGCTGCTCAAAGTATACCGGCAGACCGGCCATCAGGCTCCTCCATCGCGTCAGGAAGATCGGGCAGCTCCGGCGCCGCGCCGGTTGCCGCCGGAGCGAGGCCCGCCAGAATGTCGGCCGGTTTGAAGCCCAGCGCTTCGGCGACAAGGAGACTTCGCCCGAGTTGACACGACGGCTTGCCGGCCTCGAGCTCGATCAAGAACCTGCGGCCGACCCCGGTCGCCAGGGCCAGCTGGTCCTGCCGGAGATTCAAGGCCTTGCGCCGGCCTCGGATCATCGATCCGAACGCCGACGCGGTCCCCGAGGCCCGTTGGTCGATTGAGTCTTCATCGGGTTGCATGGGTTGCCGTGCGCACAGTCGGGAGTATTTCATTGTAGGCAAGCGAAGGTTAAGGAAATGTTCCCGTCGAGGAACATTTGCCGGTTGCGGGTGGCTTTTGGGACCAAAAGTTCCCGATCGGGAACATTAGACCAGAAAACACGATAAGAGGAAAGCGCTCGATGACAAGAACGAGTAAACTGAGCGGCGCATTGGGTGCATTGCTGTCGGCCGGCATCGGGTTCCTGGTAGGGCACAGCGCACCGGTCTCGGCAGACGGTTCATCGGCATCGGCGGCCAGCAAGCCGCCGCGATTCCCCCAGTTGACCATGGCGCAGTTGACCGACGAACAGCGCCCGCTCGGAGCGGCGATCATGAGAATTTCGAGCGTCGGCATCGCTGGTCCGTATAATCCGATGCTGCGCAGTCCGGTGCTCGGGCAGCGCATGTTCGATCTGTTGGATTACCTGCGCTGGCATTCCTCGCTGCCGCCACGGCTCAACGAATTTGCCATCCTGATTACTGGACGGTTGTGGCGTTCGCAGGTCGAATGGTATGCTCACATGCCGCTTGCGCTGAAGGCTGGACTGTCGCCGACGATCATCGCTGATCTCAAGGCCAACACGCGGCCGGCAGCCATGCAGGCCGATGAGGCCGTGGTCTATGATTTCATCATGGAGCTCTCGACAAAGCACGCGGTGTCAGACGAAACATTTGGGCGCGCCAAAACGCTGCTCGGCGAGCAGCAGCTCGTTGACTTGACCGCAGTAGCCGGCACCTACGTGACCGTCGCCATGTTGCTCGCCATGGCGGAGGAAGGCGTGCCGCCCGGCAAGGAGGCGCCCTTCGCGCCGGGCGATCCCTAAAAGAGCCGCGCGGGCCGCCGTCGCGGCGGGCGAGCTTGGGAGGAAATGATGGCGTCAGTGGCGATCCACGGCGTCCGCAAGGCGTTCGGGTCCGTCTATGTGATCCACGATGTCAGCGTGGAGATTGCCGACGGCGAATTCGTTGTTCTGGTCGGTCCTTCCGGTTGTGGCAAGTCCACACTGCTGCGGATGATCGCGGGGTTGGAACACATCACCAGCGGCGAAATCCGCATTGCCGATCGTGTCGTCAACCACCTGCCGCCCAAAGAGCGCGACACCGCGATGGTGTTTCAGAATTATGCCCTTTATCCGCACATGACCGTCGCGGCGAACATGGGCTTCTCGATGCGGCTGCGCGGGGCCAGCGCGGCGGAGATCGCCGAGCGGGTCAGCAAGGCGGCGGATATTCTCGGCCTCAAGCCCTATCTCGATCGCTATCCGCGTCAGCTTTCCGGCGGCCAGCGGCAGCGGGTCGCAATGGGCCGGGCGATCGTGCGCGATCCAAAGGTGTTCCTGTTCGACGAGCCCCTCTCAAATCTCGACGCCAAGCTGCGAGTGCAGATGCGCACCGAGATCAAGGCGCTCCACCAGCGGCTCAAGACGACCACCATCTACGTGACTCACGATCAGATTGAAGCGATGACGATGGCGGACAAGATCGTCGTCATGCATGACGGCCGCGTCGAGCAGATCGGCGCGCCGCTCGACCTCTATGACCGGCCCGACAATCTTTTCGTCGCCGGCTTTATCGGCTCGCCGGCCATGAACTTCTTTCCCGGCATCATCCGCCGCAACGGCAGCACCTCCTTCGACGGTCCTGGCGGCGTGCACCTACCGCTCCATCCGTCGCAGCGGGACGCTGCCGAATGGTTCGATGGCAGGGTAGCTATCTATGGCGTGCGCCCCGAGCACTTTATTCTGGCGGACGACGGCATCGATGCGGAGGTCCAGGTCGTCGAACCAACCGGCTCGGAAACGCAGCTTGTCGCCAAGCTCGGCGGCCAGGACGTGCTCGCGGTCTTCCGCGAGCGTTATCAGTTCAAGCCCGGTGACCGGGTGCGACTCAAGCCCAGTGTGGGCCTCACTCACCTGTTCGACAAGGCGTCCGGCAAACGCCTAACCGCGTAAGTTGGATGTCCGTGTGATGGAATCACTTCGTTCCAAGCAATCGCATGCAAACCCGCGGAGCTCGGGACGAGGCTGATGAATGATCTATGTTCGTATGGACACGTCGAATAAGTGGCTCGCCGAGGCCGCGATGGACGGAGATGGCAACAAACAAACGGAGGAAACCGACGATGACCGATTTTACCCGACGCGCCCTTGTCACCGGCGCAACTGCGGCCGCGGCAGCAGGCGCGCTCGCCGGACCGGCGCTCGTCGAATGGGCCAAGGCGTGGGCGCAGAGCGCGCCGTGGAAGCCCGAGCGGAACGCGCAACTTGCGATGCTGCGATGGAAATATTTCGTGCAGGCGGAAGATGATGCCTTCGTGGCGCTGCTCGACGCCTTCACCAAGGCGACCGGCGTCAAGGTCATCGTCACCCGGGAGTCCTATGAGGATGTGACGCCGAAGGCCTCCGTGGCAGCGAACACCGGCGCCGGGCCGGACCTGTTCTGGGGCCTCTACTCGCTGCCGCATCTGTTTCCGCAGAAATGCATCGACGTGACCGATGTGGCCGAATATCTCGGCAAGAAATACGGCCCCTGGGCGCCGTCCGCCGTCACTTACGGCAAGAGTGGAAACAAGTGGATCGATATTCCGGTTTGCTATACCGGCAGCTTGATCAACTACCGGATTTCGACTTTGAAGAAGGCCGGGTTCTCCAAATTCCCGACGACAACCGACGAATTTCTTGAAATGGCCAAGGCGACCAAGAAGAACGGAACGCCCGGCGGCTTGGCGCTCGGCCACGCATCAGGCGATGCCAATACCTGGATCTATTGGTGCCTGTGGGCGTTCGGCGGCAACATGGTCGACAAGAACGACAAGATCATCCTCAACTCGCCCGAGACTGAAAAGGCGCTGGAGTGGGCAAAGCAACTTTACGACAACATGATCCCGGGCGTGGTCTCTTGGAATGATGCATCCAACAACAAGGCCTTCCTGGCCGGCGAGGTTCACTGGACCAACAACGGCATCTCGATCTACGCAGCGGCGCAACGCGATCCCACCAAGAAGGACATCGCCGAGGATATGGATCACGCCTATTTCCCGATCGGCCCGGTAGGCAAGCCGACCGAGTTGCATCTCATGTTTCCGCTCTTGGCCATGACCCACACGAAGTATCCGCAGGCCTGCAAGGCGCTGATGGCGTTCATGCAGGAGGCTCCGCAGTTCAACCCCTGGATCGAGGCGGCCGATGGCTACCTAACGCCGTGCCTTGCCGCCTACGACGCTAATCCGGTGTGGACGTCGGACCCGAAGCGCACGCCCTACCGCGACGTTGCCAAGCGCTCGCTGACCGTGGGAGGATTGGGTTCGGTCGGCGAAAAGGCCGCCAGCGCGGTTTCGGATTTTGTGCTTGTCGATATGTTTGCGAGCTACTGCACCGGCCGCGAGGACGCCAAAGGCGCCATCAAGATCGCCGAACGGCAGTTGCAGAGGATTTATCGATAAGAGCGCGGACCGGCCCCGGCTTGCGCCCTGACGGCGCCGCGGACGCCTCCGTTCAGGCAGGGTCACGTCTGGGCCGGCCGCGCAGTTGCTCCCTCTCCCCGCATGCGGGGCGGGCTCCAGGAGGTGAAGAACGCCGCGGAATATCGCAATCAGAGTTTAGAAATCGTTGTATTCGCCATGACCGACATCGCCCTCAAGGCACCAACAGCAACCGACGCCCCCCCTCCTCACCCGCCGCCGCTGGCGGGAGCCGATCGGGAGGGGGCCGGCAGTTGGGCTACGCTCGCGGCCAACCGCAACTGGCTCGGCCTGTGGTTCATGCTTCCGGCCGCCGCGTTCCTGAT
>JASHYD010001169.1 GCA_030043175.1 Xanthobacteraceae bacterium
ACGTAGTCGAGGCCGACTCCACACAAAGCCGAGCCACGATCGGCTGCCCTCGCGCAGGTGTATCGGTTAAAGACACCGTTGAACTGGGTACAACATCTGCGTGGAATTGTGGTGATGTCAGGCGCGAGGTCCTGGTAATGACTTCGGTCACTTCTTAGCGAAGACGATCGTCACGCTAGGGCGGGGATTCGGCTTGGGCGCGAAGCGATTGTCCGTATTCGGGGTGGGGCCGATGGGCGGTACACGGGTTCCGACAGTCGTGAACTTCACCTTGGTCAGTTTCTCCTGCACGATCATCCATTGCGCGATGGCACTTGCGCATCGCTCGGCGAGTTTTTGGCCTATGGCAGGTGGCGCGCGGTCGGAACGGCACTCGATGCGAACAGGCCCCTTGGCTTCTTCGAAAATGAGGTTCGCTGCTTGCTGGAAATAGTCGGCCGCGCCTGATCGGACTTCTCCCTTGTCGAAATCATACAAAATATCGGCGGCGAGTTCGATTCGGATTTCGCTGGCGAGGTCCTGATAAGGCAACCGCTTATAGGTGTCAGCATTCGTGTCCCCCTGCAGCGGAAGGCGGAACGTCGGACGATAGGAATTCGGATCGATCGCCAAACCTTGCGCGCTCGCGCTGCTCGCCAGAACGGTAAGCATGTAAAGGATGGGCAACGTCGAGCGTATCATCATGGCTCCTCGTTTGATTGACGGAAATTCATTCTTCTCGCCATAAACACCTTCATAAAGTGACTGCCGATGATTGCAAGCCGACTGCGGCTATGGCCTGGCTATGACCGGGCACCACCGGTGAGTGGCGAATGGCCCAGGCCGATCCAACCGACGCTCAGATCACCGGCATGGTTGGCCTTGTGGGCGTGGTCATGGATACCATCAGGGGCGATCCGGCCTATTGGCAGCCCCGCGACAAACGGATGCTGCCTTCCGCTTGATCTATGCGGTCAATCCGAGCCCTAGGCAAGACAGAAGCGAAAGCAGCAAATAGCCAGCTAGCCAGTCAGCTGCTGTGGAAAACGCCAAGCTGCCTCGGCGGGAACATGAAAACGAACCGATCGTTAACGATTGTAGCAATGACCGGTCGACGGCCCGCTGCCCGCCAGTTCGCTTGCGGCGTGACCATGAACCGAAAACTCTTTCTGCTGTGGCTCGCACCACGGCGATATTCGTCGCACTCGCCACGTCAATCAATTGGGGTGTGCCGAGCACCTGATGGTTTAGGCTATGTCACAGGACCCGACCAGAGACTTCGAGCCGGCCCCGGCCGAGGCTGATTCTGCTGGCGTGCATTGGAGCATCGAAGAAAGCAAGCGGTTTGCTTTGGCGCTAGGGATGAGTGCCGAGCAGGTTGCTGCGCTCTATGATGCTTCGACCGAGAGCCCGGCTGAAGAGGGGACGCCACCACAAGCTTATCGGACATCAGCTTCTCCCCAGCGTGCGGGGGAGCCTATGTCAAAGTACCGTGTAGCGTTCCTCGTGTGGTGGACGACCCTAGTGCTGTTCATCGCGAGCTTCATTTACGTCAATTGGGATCCGGTGCCGACCAAAACGCTTTTCGCGAGCTTGGCGGTCGTGATCTTTGCTTTTGGCTCGTGGATACCAGGCGCCTTCTTACGCTTGTTGCGGCCGTAACGTCCTTTTCATCACCTTGGGATCGGCACTGCGCAACCTTTTTGGGAGATGAATGGTTTGCCGTCATTGCATATGAGGGCTGCCATGCAAGAACCCGCGATGGTACGAACGTGCATTCGGTTGATTGCGCGACTTTGGCCCGCAGGGCGGACAGACGAGAACGCCGCCGATGCAAGGGTGACATTCATCGCCGGGCCACCACGTGAATTTCTGCAAGTTTTATCGCAACAAGGCATCAGTGAACCAGCGACCCCGCCAACGGGCCAACCGCTGGCCAGAAATGCTACTCCAAGGAGGACGTGACCGACTGGTCGGATGTGGTCTGAACCCCGGGCAGTTCGGGAGCGAGGCCGGGGTACGGTGCCGATCAAGCCAAGTCGGCCGCTCGATGGAGAAGGCCGAATGAAGCTGTTGATCGGCACTGATCGCCTCCCCGATCTTCGGTACCTCAAGTGCGCGCGGTCCGGCCTCCGAGGCGGAAAGGTGGTATGCCTCCAACATCGAATGCCCAAGGTTTGGGGCACTCAGTAGCGGTTTCGTTCTCGGTGTCTGCCGCTACTTGGCGAAGCCGTAGGTCGCGTACAAAATGGCCGCGGAAATGATCAGAACTTCGAGGAAGGTAACCAATGTTGTCAGGGCTTTCGCCCATCCAGCGCAGCTTGCCCCGTAGCCATCACGTCTTACCGGGGGGGCGCCATCTGGTGTTAGTCTCACACTCATATAGAGATCTGATCAGCCGTATGGCCGCAGTTCCGAGCCCGTAAATGGAGTAGTAGACTCCAAACGCTATAACTACGACCAGCAGATAGAAGAATACGTCACTCATGGCGTGGCCTCCGCATTCCGCGCGCCAGCCCTTCTTTTTCATCATACTCGCAAACGCGACAATCGAAGGGCAAAATTTGAGTCATAGGATGGATCTTTGGAGATGCGCTGCCAAAACAGCGAACTGGAGACATCATATTTTGTTAATTTTCGCCAGCCCCGCCCAAACGCCTTCCTTCGATGGAGCGGTCGTTTTGCGTCAAGCGAAAGTAAGGTTGTTCCTCTCGCAGCCGACAAGCGATAGGCCGATAGACCCGCGAAGGCTTCCATCTCGATTGGTGCACTAAGTCAAACGTAGAGTTCTCTGGCGAAAATCCTCTCCAGAAATTTCATGTTCGTAAATCGCACATATTAGGATCAGTTAAACCGGGGAAATTTAGTGCAATCAGACTTCGCGTCGGTGCAATGAGTCCGAAAGGGTCTAAAAATGGTTCGCGAGACAGAGCCGTGGCGAGCAAAACGAGTCCGAGCGGTTGCCTTCGTGTGCGCCGCCAACGGTTCTACGTCGAGCAATCAAGTCCAGCGTTATGATGACCGAGGTTGAAGTTGCGACTGCAGTTTTCGCCTGAGCAATCTCGACTGTCGAGAAGTCGGAAAAATCACCAGTCCGGTATTACTGACTCACCCCGACATCATCACCTGCTGCCGGTCGGATGAATTTCCGCGCCCACCAGCGGCCTGAGCATTACCCACAGCGTCATGCCCCCTACTTGAAGGTTTTTGGGGCTGACACCACGTTGGCCACGAAGGCCGCCGCATGAGTCTGCTCGTTATGTGCCGCCGGACTGCGCGCCGGACGTTCGGTATCGAGCGGCTCCGGCGCGAGCGGGAATCGGCGATGGTCGCGATCCGCAAGGGACGCGACGCACTCGTGGCGCTTCTCGTGGCGCTTCCGACCGGATATGGAAAATCGCTGATCTACCAGGTTCCAGCGATGATCCTCGATCGGCCGACAATTGTCGTCTCGCCCCTCATTGCCCTCATGGCCGACCAGGAACACACGCTCAGGAGCCACCGCGTTCCTGTCGTCGTTCTCCACAGCCGACTGCGTCTGGCTGAGCGTCGCGCCGCGCTCGCGCAGCTCGAAACCAAGCTCCAGAAAGCACCAACAAGCCGCGAGATACTGGCGCTTTTTTTCAGTTGTCTTTTCTCCATTAGCTCACCTCAATCGATGCTTGATGGCGCCCGCGGAAGCGCAAGGGTCGCGGAACTTTCGTGCGCTGTGGGTCGGGCCAGGTCCGTGGAAAACATGAGACGACCGTCGGACCGTCAGATGGTGAGAAGTGTTTAAGTCTCGCCCGCAACGCGAACCAGCAAGGCACGCCACTCGCGGCTCATTGTTTTTCCCACTTTGCGCTTGCCAGGCGTCCGCCGTCAGACCGATGGCGCCGGCGGCTTCCTCTTGCTCAGCTTTCACAAGATCTGCAATAAATTGCGTTGGAACTGGAGGGGAAAATGAGAGCGATAGTCTTATCTGCCTTGTTGGCACTGGCGAGCATCACTACCGCGGAGGCCGATGATATGGTCTTGTGGTTCAAGCAGGGGGCCAACAAGATAGAACTTGAGCGCGCGAAGGCGTCGTGCGAGTCGAGTGAGTTGGAGGCCGCCATCGCACCGCCGCTGGCATGGTTTCCCATTTTTGAGTTGTGCATGCGCGCCAACGGCTGGGTGCAAATTCCAAAAACGCGATCTGCCGCGCCGACTCCAGAGCACCGCGCCACACCTTAGCCCGCCGAACGGCGCAGAGCGCGGCGGCTGTCGGCATGGCCGGCGAGTCGGAATTTGGCCTGCCGAAGTTGGAGAATGAGGGAGGACCATATGAAAACGGTGGCATTCTTGGCGGCGCTCGTCGCCTTTTCGTCGGCCGCTGGCGCAGCGGAAAAGCCTATCACAGTGACGTGCAGCGGGACGTGGAAAAGCGACGGTCCTCTCCTCGGTAAACGCGATGGCTCCGTTAATGGCATGAGGATCGTTATCGACCTCAATACAATGACTGTTGCCTTCAACTCCGGCGTTGCGGGGGCGGACAGGGATGTGAAGCACGTCACGCGAGCTACCAAGACGCGCATCGAATACGGGAGCGAGACAGAAATACAGGGCGGGAAACTCAACGAGCGTGGCGTATTCGATAGAACAACGGGCGCATTCACCGGATCGTCGCTTTTTGTGGCGGATGGGAAAAGTCAGCCGGCCGGCAAGTATGTTTGGAATTCGGCGTTGACTTGCGCTGGCGATGGCGCGCGGTAGCGCCGCAACCGCCCGCTACTCTGTCGGCCCGGTCAGATCCAATTCGGCACGGCCGTTGCACCGAGCTTGCGCTCGTGGATGAGCGCAAGCGCGAGGCCGGTGCTCTGGCCGCGGTCGAGCCCGGTTCCTATTCAATCAAGATCGCGATAAGCTCCTTCGACAAGTCCCTGAGGGCTCATCAAAGCGATGGCGTGAATGCATCGCGAGCCAAGCGCAGCCGCTGGCGGGAGCGCTTGCGGCGCGCGCCGGTTAAGTTCCGCGCCATTCTCACTAAAGGAGTTCCGATCATGCGATTGCGGCATCTGAGATTGCAGAAGGCGGTGCTCGGCTGTGCATTGGGTGCGGTAGTGGTCGCGGGCGGCCTATTCCCCACCGTCGACGCCGCCGAACTGACGCCCCAGCAACAGGCGTTCCGTGAGATTTACAAGGAGCTGGTCGAGATCAACACCACGGACTCGGTCGGCGATACCGCGAAATCGGCGGAAGCGATGGCGGCCCGGCTGCGCGCCAGCGGCATCTCGGCGGCCGACATCCGGGTGATTTCGAGCGGGCCGCGCAAAGGCAACATGGTGGCGCGGCTGCGCGGCACCGGGGCGCGCAAGCCGATCCTCTTGATCGCCCATATGGACGTGGTCGAGGCGAAGCGCGAGGATTGGGCTTTCGATCCGTTCAAGCTGCAGGAGGCGGACGGAGTTTTCCGCGCCCGCGGATCGCTCGACGACAAGGCGATGGCCTCGATCTTCGTCGCCAACCTCATCGAATATGCCAAGGAGGGCTTCAAGCCCGATCGCGATATTATTCTGGCCCTCACGGCGGACGAAGAGCTTTCGGATTCCCCGCACGACGGCGCGCATTATCTGCTCGATAACTATCGCGACCTGATCGACGCGGAATTCGCCATCAACGAAGGCGGGGCGGGCGCACTGCGCGACGGAAAACCGTTCATCATGACTGTCCAGCACGCCGAGAAGATCTATCAAACCTACCAGCTCGAAGTGACGGACCCCGGCGGCCACAGCGCCTCGGGGCGGCGGGACAATGCGATCTACGTGATGGCCGACGCTTTGCGCTGGCTCGGCCAGTTCGACTTCCCGGTCAGGCTCAACCCGGTGACGCGCGTTTTTTTCGAACGCATGGCGACGGTGGAGACCGGCCAAATGGCGGAAGCGATCGAGGCGATGCTCGCTGGGCGCTCCGATGAGGTAACGATCGCGCCGCTGACCAATCGACAAGACTACAACGCCGTCATGCGCACGACCTGCGTCCCCACGCAGATGGCGGCGGGGCACGCCGAGAACGCGCTGCCGCAAACGGTGCGCACCACCGTGAACTGCCGTATCCTGCCTGACCAAGCGGTCGAGGAGGTTGCGCGCACGCTTGCGCGCGTGATCGCGGATGATCACGTCAAGATCATTCCGAAGGGCACGCCGGTGTTGAGTCCACCCTCGCCGATCAACCCGGATGTCATGCGGACGATCGAGACGCTCTCGAACGAGATGTGGCCAGGCGTGCCAGTGATCCCTGTCATGTCGGGCGGCTATACTGACAGCCGTTGGCTTCGAAACGTTGGCATTCCGTCCTACGGTGTGTCCGGCCTGTTCATCGACCTGCCCACCAGCGGTATCCATGGGCTCAACGAGCAAGTCGGGGTGAAGGAACTCTACGACGGCAAGGAATTTCTTTACCGCCTGATCAAGCGGCTGGCCGCGCCGAGCCAGTTCAGTCTGCGTTGATTAATTAGGGACCGGATTTGAAGGCAACGCCGCTGGGCGGTTCGTGCTATTCAAGCTGCGCGTCTACCTCGACATCGCCGCGTGGCGGCTCAAGGCCCACGTCAATCCAGTTTATTCTCTCCGACCAGCCGGAAGGCGCTCCCTAGAATGTTACGTTCGGAGCACCCGCTGATGACGGTGCCTCAGCTTTTGGTCTGTCCGTGGTCGTCGGGCTGGTCAATGAAGGGCCAGCGCCCTTGACGCGCTGAGCAAGCCAAGGCTGCATCATTATTAGGCTTAACTATTTTAACTATAACTAGTTGACCTATTCCACGAGCGGCCTATCCCTGCCAATGAAACAAGACCGAACGGGTGACCGTTCAGAAAGGGAGCAACCAAAATGTTCAAGTGTCCTTTGGTTCTCACGACCATCGGGGTGATAGCAGCGATCGGCTCGCAGGCTGCCGCTCAAGTCCCATCGGGGACAAAGGTAGGCACGCTCAACTGCCAGCTTGCGCCAAGCGTTGGCTTCATCGTGGGCTCTCACGACCCCATGAGGTGCCGGTACACTCCGGACGGACAGTTCCCACCCGAATTTTATGATGGTCTGATAACCACGGTCGGCCTTGACCTTGGCTTCACGACTGGGGGCGAGTTAGCTTGGGCAGTCATCGCCCCCACTATTGGTCCGCCTCGTGGCGGACTTGCCGGTGAATACTTAGGAGCAAGCGGCAGTGTCACGGCGGGCGTCGGAGCCGGTGCCAACGTCTTGGTCGGCGGATCCCAACGCTCGTTTGTTCTGCAACCGTTGTCTGTACAGGGCCAAACAGGGCTCGACCTCACGCTCGGGGTGAGCGGCCTTGTGCTTCGATCGGCTCTCCCCCTCCCCCCCGCGCGGCCGGGGTGAGTGGCGCGTGCGATGCCTGCCTCTTGAGCCTCGCCACCCGACCCACATTCGGTCCGGCCGGGCGCCTCGCACGCGCCCTGGCGGGATCTCACGGAGCGACCGGGCGCCGCACGGAACGCCTCGGGCGCCTTTTCTCTTGTGCGGCGCGATCCTGGCCGTGTCGTTCAAGGACATCCGCCGCGCGCTTACCGCAGCTGTGACAGTCACAGGCGATGGCCATACCGAGTATTGCTTGTATGCTTGGCCGGCTGAGGTTCTCTCACTGCGGAGGGACTTATGCGTGTTTTGTATGTGTGCGTTTCAATCCTGGTGTTTGCCCTTCTCGCCGTCGCTGTGCTCGGCATGACGGTGTCGCAGTGCCGCCCGCCGATATTCGTGTCTGACGATTCGTACTCGGTAAAGACAGAACGCAATTGGATCACCAATTGCTCGAACGCGTTCTCCGATAGGAGATAACGAGCGGCCAAGAGCCGAAAACGCCGGGGTTGGCGATGGGGACCAATAGGGTACTCGTGGGTGCTTGAATTGCGAAGACCACCCGGGAGTCTCACGTTAGCGTGGGCCGCCATTCTATTGGTCAGTCCAACGGCGCCCGCGAAGCGGCCTTAAATATGGTAATGTATTAATTCTTAGTAATGTTCTAGGTCTTTAAGCGTATAGAAAAATAGAATCACCCTCTTGTAGCAAGAAGCAAGTAGCGTTTAATTTGTAGTGCTCGCATGGTTTCTCCCTTCAAACAAAATTGGGTTGGCTTGGCGCCGGAGGCGCTAACAAGCCCGATCCGGCCAGGGCTGACGAATGAGTACAATCTCGCCGAAAGCCGCTAAGCTCGAGGCTGCGCTGCAAGAGGCCATTCTCCACCATCAAGCTGGGCGGCTGTCTGAGGCGGAGCGACTTTACCGTCGTATTTTGCGAGATCGGCCCAGTCATCTGGGCGCCAACACCGCTCTCGGAATGGCCCTCAAGGATCAAAGCAAGTTGGACGAAGCTGCGGCGGCGTTCCAGCGTGTCGTCGCCGTTGCGCCCGATCATGCCGCGGGGCACAACAATTTCGGCAATATCCTCTGGCAACAAGGTAAGCTGAAGGAGGCCGAAACGTCTTATCGGCGGGCGCTGGCGCTGAGCCCGGACATGGTCGATGCTCTCAAGAACCTCGGCCTTGTCATTGTCGACAGCGGTCGCTTTGCGGAGAGTTTTGTGCCGTTCAGACGGCATGCCGAGTTGGCCTATGGCAAGGCCGAAAACTCCGCGCGGGGGTCTGAGCAGACGCCACCACACAAAGTGCGGCACGACGAGGAGCAGCGCGATTACCTCAACGGCGGCAAAGCCGTTGGCGATGGCGCAGCCAAGTTTCACCTTGAAGAAGGCGCCCGAATGACCGATCGGGCCGTCAATCGGGATAACTCTTGCGGCGATATCGCAGCGCGATGGCAGAGCAGCACGCCCCAGATTGCTGTTATTGATGATTTCTTAGCAGACGAAGCGCTCGACGGGATCCGACGTTATTGTTGGCGCTCGACAATCTGGCACCAAGCTTTTCCCAACGGCTACCTCGGCGCGATGCCGGAGCACGGGTTTGCCTGTCCCCTAATAGCGCAAATCGCGGATGAGCTGCGCAGCACCTATCCGGCCATCGTGGGCGACCACCCTCTGCTTCGTTGGTGGGGATTCAAATACGACAGCCGGCTTCGCGGCATCAACGTCCATGCGGACTTTGCAGCGGTCAATGTCAATTTCTGGATCACGCCGGATGAAGCCAATCTCGATCCCGAAAGTGGGGGCTTGGTCATTTGGGACACGCCCGCGCCTTTGGATTGGGGCTTCAACCAATACAACAGCCCAAGCGCTGGCCCGCGGATCAGAGAGTTTCTTGCGCGGACCGGGGCAAAATCGATTACCGTTCCATATCGGGCCAATCGGGCCGTTATCTTCGACTCCGATCTCTTTCACGAAACCGACCGGATCACTTTCAAAGAGGGTTACCTCAACCGGCGAATCAACATTACGATGCTCTATGGCAGCCGAGAGTCTGGGACAAAGAGAACGTGAAGGGGTTTTCAACGGGGTCTCATCTTTATTGAGGCGCACCGGGGCCGTTCGCTCCCAGGCAACTTCGCAACTCCATATAGGAGCGCATGGCTTTCACCGGACCCAGCGAACCCGCTCACCACACTCGACGAAGGGTTGAGAAGGTTCTTGGGCGCGACAGGGCGGAAGGTCGATTAGTGGCGAGAATGTCTGTTCTCGGGAGTTAATCACGCGGCTTCGCCTTGATCGGCCTTGCGCTGCCTGAGCTCGCCTCCTCGGTACCACCGACCAGAGCGCGCATGGCGCGAATGAGGGCTGCGACCTCG
Organism: Xanthobacteraceae bacterium; assembly: GCA_030043175.1. Next base: position 9,687 of record JASHYD010001169.1, read on the forward strand.
CGTCGGCCGGCAATCGCCTCGGCGCTGTAAGCGGCCATGCTTGAATGCGTTCCTGTTACCCTTCGGAGGGCCCGCTCGGCCCCCGTGCATCCGGCACCGGCCCGTCGCCATCGCTGCTTGTTGGCATGGCTGCCCGGTCGTTCGGCGGTGGGCACCTCATCTCGGACTAAGGTGCATAGCCAATTTGCCGGCATGGGGTTGATTCTCCGATTTCGCGCGATCCCTACCTTATGGGAGCGGATCATGAGACACGTCATTACCTTCACGTTCGCGCTAGCGGCGCCGACAGCGGCGGGTGCTCGCGAGCGCCTGTTCGATGGCGCGCTTGGTGCGGCCTCTGGCGCTTTCCTGTTCGGGCCGTCTGGTTTTCTTGCCGGCGGCGTGATCGGCCACGTGGCCGGTCCCCGTATCTCCCACCGTCTCCCGCAGTCTGGGTTTTCACCGACGCTATCATTACGCCTACCATAATCGCCGCTCGGATCGCCGCCCTTGGTAGCGCGGGCGCTCAGCGCATAGGTCCGCAGGCTTGACTCTTCGCAGGGTAGCTACCGACCCCCCGGCGGGAAGCGATTTACCATGATGAGACTGAAGACGTGGCGCACCGATCGCACTCCGCTTGCTGGACGGGCTCGCGGGGCCAGAGCCAAACCCCTGTTCCACTTTTCAGCGACGAGCCGGTGGGCATGCACGCAAGACGATAAGCCGCTCGCCGGCCACGTGTGCGTCAAATTCGTTCCGTTCAGTGCGCTTAAGGTTCGACCGGTGGTCACCACACAATCAGACAGAGGAGGCTTTAGCTGATTTTCTGGACGGGTCGCTGCCTGGAGTGTTCGAATGACTTGCGGGCGGCCCTCAGCCAGTTACACAATGCCTTCGTGTTCATACCTCCCCACCGCGCCTTGAAAGGCTCCTCACCTATCAATTTGTTGATGGCTTCACGATCAGAATAAGGGCGGCGCCGCTTCCGCGCGAATTGAATCGCTTCGACGTCGGCGAGCAGCCAGAGTAGGATCAACTGATTGCCGGGCTTGCTCTGGTTTGGTTGCTTCTTGATGGAAAAACATCCGTCCGCCATCCGAGTCACCAAAAGCTGATAGTCAAAAACGCAGGTGCCGTTTGCGAGCAAGCCGTACAGAGGAAAAAGCAGATCAAGGAGATCGGGATCAGCCTTGAAGCGAAAGTCCGGAAACAATTCCATTGCCATTTTGAGCGCCAGACTCTTGAAGTCGCGCAAGTCGTCACCCGTTCGAGCTACGCAGTAGAACCGAAAGAGCTGTTCGAATCGCTCGACGATCTTGGAGCCAACGCGTACGATTTCTTCCGTTTGAAGGCGTGAAAATTCCTCAAAACTCATCACCTTCAACACCGGTGGATCGTCAGGCCCCGGCACCAAGTTATAAGGCGTGAAAGCAGCCTCGATCGCTTTGCCGAATTGACCCACCAGCCGCCGCCTTGTCATCGGCCGGTCCCCTTGTCGGCGCGCTGTTGCGATGTGGCTCTGTTCACGCTGAAGATTTCATCCGCCTCACAAACCTGCCGCGCGGGGAATCATCACACCGGCGAGACAGCACGTGAAAGACACCACGCGGGCGCTATAAGGCATTCCGTGGGCCAAAAAGTGGCCGGCGGAACGAGTCTGTGGAACGTCAGGCTGCCAGCCAGTTGACGTGCGTCGGATCGCCCAACGAGGCAGATTCGCAAGCTCGGATGTTTCGATGCCGCGGTTGGCGGATACAGCGTCGAGATTTATTTGCTGCCGTCAACATCACATTGTCGTTTGTGGGGCCCGAGTGCGGAACCGTATCTGCGCCGTCGCTATTTCCCTCAATGTCAAAAAGTCGACATTGGGAGAAAGCGATGCATCGAATTTGCATTTTACGCCTCGGACGGGCCGCACTGCTGGCTGGCTTCGTTGCAGGCGGTCTCATCGCTTCGGCCAGCTTGACCGTGACGCCGACACATGCCCAAGCAATCGCAGGCGCATCGGTCGGGGCCGACTTCCGCGTCGCGCTCGAACCTTACGGCGCCTGGCATCACAATCGAAGGTTCGGCGATGTGTGGGTGCCGGCCAATCGCCCGCGCGACTGGCGTCCTTACACGGTTGGCCACTGGGTCTACACGGATGACTACGGCTGGTATTGGGTCACTGATGATCAGGAGGCCGATTGGGGGTGGATCGCCTATCACTACGGACGGTGGTACCGCGACCCCGACTACGGCTGGTTCTGGGTTCCGGACGACGTATGGGGCCCGGCCTGGGTCGACTGGCGCTCCAGCGATCAATACGTCGGATGGGCGCCCGAGCCGCCCGCCGAGGTCGTCGTCGACGTTGAGGATGAGCCGGCATACTGGAGCTTCGTGACGGCCGGGGACTTGATCGCGCCGAGCATCGCGACGGCGCTGCTGCCGTCCGACCGACGGGCGGAGTTTTTCCGTCGTACCGAACTCGTGAACCGCCCGGTGATGATGCGCGGACCTGATCGTCGCTTCGCGGTGGATCCAGGGATTCCTCCCGGTAAAATAGCAGCCATCCGAGGCCGCGCGTTGCCGACCTATCAGGTTCGCCCGCGCGTGCTTGCCGGCACCGCGGCATTGCCGGGCGCGATCCAGGTCCGCGACACAGACCTGCGCAGCGAACGCCAAGGCGGAAATCGGCTGGCCGCCCGCGACCATGTTGCCACGCGAGACATCATCCGATCTTCGAGCACCGTCAGGCCGGCGCGCGCCGCGCCACAACTTCAGCCGCTGGGGCGAGGCGAAGTCGGTCGGCTTGGCGCCGCGCCGCCGCGTGCCGCACGACAAGCCGCCGTCGAGCAGGGCACTGCTCAGCAGGGCGGACCAGAAACAGCGCGGCGGCCGCAACAGAGTGCGCAACGGCCGACGGCCCCGCAAGCGGGGCGGCAGGCCGAGCGGCAACGGGGCAACCTCACGCCTAATGCGCCGCCGCGGACGACCAGCGGTCTGCGTGAGGGCCGCGTCGGAGAGCGCGCCGCCCTGAGCGCCGCGGAACGGCGCTCACGAGAACACACACCGGCTGCCCATGCTCCTTCCCCGACTCAGGGCCTTGTGCAACGCGGTCCGGCTGCTCGGCCACCGGCGAATCGATCGCCTGCCATTGCGACGCCGCCGCGGGTGAACCGCCCACCGGCTATCGCGGCACGACCACAGGTGAACCGCCCATCTGCGGCAGCACCCAACCGATCGCCCGCCTTTGCAGCGAGACCGCCGTCCCGACCGATCGCCCCTCCTGTGGCAGCTGCGCGGCCTGCGCGGCCTCCCGCGGCTTTGGCTCGACCGGCTCCTCCGCCAGCGGCGCGGCCGGCCACCATGGGGGCGGCGCCGCGCGGCGGCCCAGGCCAAAAAAGACATCAATGAGTTTTGAAAGCGCGTGAGTGGTTGAAATGACGACGGGCGGCCCAGTGCCGCCCTCCACATCTTTTTGAAGCTTCGGTGGCGCCATCCTCGACGGAGCAGTTCGCATAAAGCGCAATGTTGCTCAAGGCTGTGGCACACTCAACCGAGAGACGCCTTCTGCCGTCTCGTCCGATCGGCGCTGTGATCGGTGGCGATCCTCGCGTCGGGAGTGCGGCACAGGTCCGATCGAGGTCGCCGCGCTAGCTTCGCCATCCGGGTCTGCGGACTTCGCACGGTATCTGTATCAAAATCACTGCGACGAGATACCATCGAAGGCTCGTGGGATTGGCCCGCTGATCCGCAGCTTGCCGCGGGAAAAGCGCGCCACCGGCAACATGATTTATTCGGTTGCGTCATTGACACCTGCAAGCTCATGTCACTGACGTGACAAGTTTGCGCCACGCAATGCGCCAAGCGCAGAATTTGCCGCAAGGCCGGCGAAAAATTGCGCTGGCGAGGCAGTCGGTGGAGGTCCGATTTCGTTCCTCCAACGCTGGTGAACCAGCTTTCATTCGATGTTATCGGGCGACGCTCGGCTGGATTCGGAACTGCGCAAGAATTGTGGCCGGGTTGGCCTGCGCCGCCACCAATAGGGGCAGCAGCGGGACGTGCCCTTTCGGCGTGATGCTGATGCTAAG
>JASHYD010001170.1 GCA_030043175.1 Xanthobacteraceae bacterium
GAAAGCCTCATACTTGGTGTGTCCAGCGATCAACCGGTCGCGCGCCAGAAAGGTGAGCTGCATGCTGTCGGAAAAGCTGATCACCATAATCAGCGGCGTCATGACGTTGAGAAAGATATTGAGGCGGAAGTCGAGCCAGCCGAGCGCGCCGAGCGCCAGCAGGATGGCGGTCAGCGGCGGACCGGCCGCGATCACCATGAACGACACCCGGCGGAAGAACGCGATGGCGATCAGGCAGCCCGCTACGAATCCGAGCGCGTTATAGACCACGCGGTCCCGCTCCATCGCCTTGCGAATGTCGAGTTGCATCACCGGCACGCCGGACAGTTCGCCCTTGAGGTCAGTGCCTGCGAGGTACTCCGTCACGGTTTTGCGGATTTCGGTGACCAGGTTGGACAAGCCGTTGCCAGTGGCGGCGCTGGGATCGAGGGCGAGCACGATCAAAGCAAGCTCGCCGTCCTCGGACAGGAGCTTGCCGCGGATGATTTCGTTCGACAGCACTTTCTGGACAAGCGCATCGTAGGCCTTGCCCTCGGGCAGCGGGTCGGGAAACAGCGGCTCCGGCAAGTGCCCATCCTCGGGAGGTTGACGCGCCGAGAACAGCGAGACAACGCCCCTGGTGCCTTCGATGAGCTGCAAATCCGTCACGAGATCGCGCAGTTTTTCGAGCGAGTCCCGCTCCATAAGGCGCTTGCCCTCGACCACGATCAGCACGTCGTATTCGCTCGAGGGAAATCGCTTCGTGACGTCCTCGTACAGCTTGAATTCCGGCGTCTCGGAGCGAAAGAGCTGACTGAGCGAGTCATCGGCCTGGATACGCATGACCCCGATCGCGGCGAGGACCGCGAGCAGGATAAATACGATCACGCTCGGAACCACAAACCGCAGCGCAACGAGCCCGAATCGCTCGATACCGAGCGCGAGCCGAAACGAACGCCCCGCCCCGGCGCGGGCGCCATTCGCTATGGGGTGATCGGGCTCATCGTGTCGCATCTTAACCCTCCTAGCCCCGATAAACCGGCTCCGGCTGGGAGAAGAAGCTCAGCAGGATGTGCTGGCAGAGCTCATAGTTCTTGCACTGAAAGCTCGCATGGGAGATGCCGGGCATGACGACGAACTGCTTATCCGGATTGGGCAGCAGCTTGAAAAACTCGATAAGGTCGTCAACGCTCGCGATACCATCCCATTGCCCCCGCATAATGATCGTGGCCGACTTGATCTTGGTGGGGTCGACGACCGGCAGGTTCGTGCACATGTCGACATAGGTCCCGGTCGGAACCGAGTCGTCCAGCGCCAGGATGGCATCCGCGAAGGCATCCACCACTTTTTCGTCGGCCGAGCCTGGATGGTCGCGATTGAAGATCGAATGCACGAAGGCGCGGTCGATGGGCCGGCGGTTCTTGGCGCGGAATTCCGGCAACCGCTTTGAACGCTCAGCGAGAGTCGGGCTGCCCTTTCCGGTCCACACCATGGCATCGAGGGCAAGCCGGGACACCATCTCCGGGTGGTCCTGGGCAAACAGCGCGGCGCGCAGCGCGCCTGATGAAATTCCGTAGACCATCAGCGGCTTCTCGCCGCGCAGCTTGTGAATGTAGGTGGCCGCGGCAAAGCAATCCTCCGCCCCGAACGCAATCGGCGCATTGTTGTCACGGGTCTTGGTGGAACGACCATAGCCCTCCATGTCGAGTGACCACGTATCGTAGCCGTGCCGTGCGAACAACTCCATTGCGGAGGAATTCGGCCGCCCCGGCACAGCGAGATCGAACGTCGGCTGCGACGCCATGGACGATCCATGGACGAACAGAATCGAGGCTTTCGCTCTGGCCGGATCAACCGCGCACTTGTTCCACAGGAACAGCTCCACATCACCTTTGCTGGTCCAATGTTCAGTGCCGGCCAATCGTTGGGTCGTTTCGTTCATGGACAGGTCTTTCTTGGCATGGGCGCGCTATCGACGTCGGACAGGAGGCCGACGCCGAGACGGGTTCAACGCCAGCTTTATACAAATCCCATGACAATGGACATGCATAGCTCTTTGCCGGGGCTGCCAATCCTGGGACGCCCCGTCCCGGCGCACCGTGTCGTCAACGCCGCCACGAACCTGCCTTACGAGAGAGCCGTTCCGCGCAAGCCCTTTCGCCAAGCGTATGTAGGCGGGCCCTATGTTGAGGAGGCTGGCCATGTCGGTGTGGTTTCTCCGGCGACTGGGGGAGCAAAAGCCCCGATTTGAGCAGGGGGATTGTTTGACGCACGCCGGTTGCGGCGCACTAATGGCGGTCCGGTTTGTCGGCAAAGATGCAAATCCCCGCAATCCGCTCGATGTCAAGTCTTCCTTGAGCGCAAGGCGCGATCCATGCCTAGAGCGGCGCTGTCGTCATGGATGCATGTCACGAACATGACTTGCCACGCATGGTGCGCTGCGCTAAGCCTCCGGCGCGTGGATCGAATCTAGGATTTTCCAAGTCTTGTCGGCGGTGCCGGACCACCGGACTGAGACGGGGAAAGCCGTTGCGCGTGCGCGACTGCCCGCCGCGAGGCGGATTAGCCCGCCGGACTCCCCGCCGGACTCCGGCCGGAGCCCGCCGATGGTAAATTCCGCGTTATCCTCCGCGGCGTGGTGTGCGGCCGTTGCGCTGCGACACGGCGCGTAAGGGCACTTTGGGGGCAGGGAGTTGGGGCGCAAAGAGTTGGGGGCGCAGAGAGGTGACGATGAACGCGCTGCTGCAGGAATACCTTCCTCTCATCATCTTCATGGGCATTTCGCTGGTGATCGGACTTGCACTGCTCGTCGCGCCCTTCATCGTGGCCTATCGGCAGCCGGACCCAGAGAAGCTGTCGGCCTACGAATGTGGATTTAACGCCTTCGACGATGCGCGCATGAAATTCGACGTGCGCTTCTATCTCGTTGCAATCATCTTCATCGTCTTCGACCTCGAAGTTGCATTTCTGTTTCCTTGGGCCATCACATTTGGCCAGCTTGGCGCTCTAGGCTTCTGGTCGATGATGGTATTCCTTGCGGTTCTGACCGTCGGATTTATCTATGAGTGGAAAAAGGGAGCACTCGAATGGGATTAAGCGAGCGAACCGCTCCCGCCGCGACGGGACTGCTCGACCCCCGGACCGGCCTTCCGGTAGGGGCCGACGACGCTTTTTATGTTGGTCTCAACAACGAACTGGCCGACAAAGGTTTCCTCGTCACTACCGCCGACAACCTAATCGTGTGGGCGCGCACCGGCTCGCTGATGTGGATGACCTTCGGGCTCGCCTGTTGCGCGGTCGAGATGATGCAGATGGCGATGCCGCGCTACGATGCCGAGCGGTTTGGCTTTGCACCGCGCGCGTCGCCCCGGCAGTCCGATGTCATGATCGTGGCCGGCACGCTCACCAACAAGATGGCCCCGGCATTGCGCAAGGTCTACGACCAGATGCCGGAGCCGCGCTACGTGATCTCCATGGGGTCGTGCGCCAACGGCGGCGGCTATTATCACTATTCCTACGCGGTGGTACGCGGATGCGACCGTATCGTGCCGGTGGACATCTATGTTCCAGGATGCCCGCCCACCGCCGAGGCGCTGCTGTACGGTGTGCTGCTGCTGCAGAAGAAGATCCGGCGCGTCGGAACCATCGAACGGTGACGAGATGACCAACGAGACGATGGAATCCCTCGGCCAAACCATTGCCGAGGCGCTTCCGGGTGCGGTTACCGGCTATGTCACGGCTCACGGCGAGTTGACGCTGACGGCCAATGCGGTCGACCTCGTGAAAGTGGCGACGTTCCTGCGCGACGACCCGACCTGCGCATTTTCGTGCTTCATCGACGTCACCGCGGTTGACTGGCCGCAGCGCGACCGGCGTTTTGATGTTGTCTATCACCTGCTGTCGCCGACCAAGAATCATCGCGTTCGCCTCAAGATTGAGGTTGACGACGCGACCCCGGTCGCCTCCCTTACCGGGCTGTTTCCCGGCGCCAACTGGTTCGAGCGCGAAGTGTATGATCTTTACGGCGTGGTGTTTACCGGCCATCCGGACATGCGCCGCCTGCTGACTGACTACGGCTTCGAAGGCCATCCGCTGCGAAAGGATTTTCCGCTGACCGGCTTTGTCGAGGTGCGTTGGGACGACGAACAGAAGCGGGTCGTCTACAACCCGGTGCAATTGGCGCAGGAATTCCGCACGTTCGATTTTTTGTCGCCCTGGGAGGGCCCGAGCTATCCGTTGCCGGGCGATGAAAAGGCGGCGGACGGCGCCGCAAAGGGCGACACATGAGCGAGGCTGCCGTCCGTAATTTCACCCTTAATTTCGGGCCGCAGCATCCGGCGGCGCATGGCGTGTTGCGCCTCGTGCTGGAACTCGACGGCGAGGTGGTCGACCGCGTCGACCCGCATATTGGCCTGCTGCATCGCGGTACTGAAAAGCTCATCGAGTACAAGACCTATCAGCAGGCGATTCCCTATTTCGACCGGCTCGACTACGTCGCGCCGATGAATCAGGAGCACGCCTTCTGCCTCGCCGCCGAAAAGCTGCTCGGTCTCCAAATACCGAAGCGCGCGCAGCTCATTCGCGTGCTCTATGCAGAGATCGGGCGGCTGTTGTCGCACCTTCTCAACGTCACCACCCAGGCGATGGATGTGGGCGCGCTCACGCCGCCATTGTGGGGCTTTGAGGAACGCGAAAAGCTGATGGTGTTCTACGAGCGTGCCTCGGGCAGCCGCATGCATGCGGCCTTTTTCCGGGTCGGTGGCGTGCACCAGGACCTGCCTGAGAAGCTCATCGACGACATCGAGGCGTTTTGCCGCCCGTTTCTTAGCGTATGCGACGATCTTGAGGAGCTTTTGACCGACAATCGCATCTTCAAGCAGCGCAATGTCGATATCGGCGTCGTCAAGCTTGCCGATGCCTGGGCGTGGGGCTTCTCCGGCGTGATGGTGCGCGGTTCGGGCGCCGCGTGGGACCTGCGCAAGGCGCAGCCCTATGAATGCTATGCGGAACTCGACTTCGACGTCCCGGTCGGCCGCAACGGCGACTGCTATGACCGCTACTGCATCCGCATGGAAGAAATGCGCCAGTCAGTCCGCATCATGCACCAGTGCATCGCCAAGCTGCGCTCGGGCGAAGGGCAGGGGCCGGTGAGCGTCGCGGACAACAAGATCGTGCCGCCGAGGCGCGGCGAGATGAAGCGCTCGATGGAGGCGCTGATTCATCATTTCAAGCTCTACACCGAGGGCTTCCACGTGCCGGCCGGCGATGCCTATGCGGCCGTCGAGGCCCCCAAGGGCGAGTTCGGCGTCTATCTCGTCGCCGACGGCACCAACAAACCCTACCGGTGCAAAATCCGCGCTCCGGGCTTCGCCCATCTCCAGGCGATGGATTTTATCTGCCGCGGCCACCTGCTGGCCGACGTATCAGCGATCCTCGGCTCGCTCGATATTGTGTTCGGGGAGGTGGATCGGTGAACGTGTCAGCTCCGCCGAAAATTCGGGTTAATAGGGATGAATTCCTAGCGTGGCCGCGACGCCGGCGGGATGACGTCGATACCCAACTCCTGAACGACTTCCCGGCAGCGAGCATCCGCCGCCTTCCCGATCCGCCGGGAATTTCAGTTTCCGTTGCCGCGTTGCTCGGGTCTTAGGGAACCAAATGTCCGTCCGTCGCCTCGCCCCTTCCGACCAGCAGCCCGCGAGCTTCGCCTTCACCTCGGAGAATCTCGCCTGGGCGAAGCGGGAGATGAGCAAATATCCGGACGGCCGGCAGGCCTCCGCCGTGATCCCGCTCCTGTGGCGTGCCCAGGAGCAGTCAGGCGGCTGGACCCCGCGCGCGGCGATCGAATTCGTCGCCGACCTGCTCGGCATGGCGCCCATCCGAGCGCTCGAAGTCGCAACCTTCTACACTATGTTTCAGCTCGCGCCTGTCGGCCGCAAAGCCCACGTTCAATGGTGCGGCACGACGCCGTGCTTGCTGCGCGGCGGTGAGCAGATCAGACAAGTCTGCCAGCGGCGCATTCACCACGAGCCGTTGCACGTTTCACCCGACGGGGATTTCTCCTGGGAGGAAGTCGAGTGCCTCGGCGCCTGCGTCAACGCTCCGATGGTCCAGATCGGCAAGGACACCTACGAGGATCTGACCCCTCAGTCCTTCGAGAAAGTGCTCGACGCGATCGCCCGTGGCGAAAGCGCGAAGCCCGGCCCCCAGAACGGGCGACAATTCTCCGCTCCGCTCGGCGGCGACACCACCCTGACCTCCCCCCTATCCACTCCCGCCCCCCTTCCTAACCCTCCCCGGCAGGCCGGGGAGGGAGGGGTGGGGGAAGCAGGAGGGTAGGGAAGGGGGTAGTCCGGCAAGGCGTAACCGATGCTCGCTGACAAGGACCGCATCTTTCGCAACCTCTATGGTCGCGGCGACTGGCGTCTGGCCGGCGCCCGCGCACGCGGCGCCTGGGATGGCACCAAGGCGATCCTCGAGAAAGGCCGCGACGCCATCATCAATGAGGTCAAGAATTCGGGGCTGCGCGGGCGCGGCGGCGCCGGCTTTCCGACCGGGCTCAAATGGTCGTTCATGCCCAAGCAGGCGGGCGACCGGCCCCATTATCTGGTGATCAACGCCGACGAGTCCGAGCCCGGCACCTGCAAAGATCGCGACATCATGCGGCACGATCCGCACCTTCTGATCGAGGGCTGCCTGATTGCCAGCTTCGCGATGGCCGCTCACACCTGCTACGTCTATGTGCGCGGCGAGTTTGTCTGTGAACGCGAGCGCTTAGAGGCGGCCGCCGACGAAGCTTACGAGGCCGGCTTGATCGGCAAGAACAACCTTCACGGCTGGGACTTCGATATCGTCATCCACCACGGGGCCGGCGCCTATATCTGCGGCGAGGAGACCGCGCTTTTAGAAAGCCTCGAGGGCAAGAAGGGTATGCCGCGGCTCAAACCGCCGTTCCCGGCCAATGTCGGCCTTTACGGCTGTCCGACCACGGTAAACAACGTCGAGTCGATTGCGGTCGTCCCCGACATCATGCGGCGCGGCGCTGCCTGGTTTGCCAGCATCGGCCGGCCGAACAACACCGGCACCAAGATTTTCTGCATTTCGGGTCACGTCAACAATCCCTGCAATGTTGAAGAGGCCATGGGGATTCCGCTGCGCGAGCTCTTGGAAAGGCATGCCGGAGGGGTGCGGGGCGGTTGGGGCAATCTGTTGGCGGTCATCCCTGGCGGCTCCTCGATGCCGCTAATACCGGCCTCGCAATGCGTGCCGCTGCCGATGGATTTCGACGGCACCAGGGAAGTCAAGTCGGCCCTTGGCACGGCGGCGGTGATCGTAATGGACAAATCGACCGATATCGTGCGCGCCATCGCCCGCATCTCGTACTTCTATAAGCACGAGAGCTGCGGCCAATGCACGCCGTGCCGCGAAGGCATGGGGTGGATGTGGCGCGTGCT
>JASHYD010001171.1 GCA_030043175.1 Xanthobacteraceae bacterium
CTTCCGCACTCAACAATGCCGCCAGGCAGAACGAGGAAATCGCGCGTGTTACGGCGATTTGCTGCGACTGGTTGCTGGCGCAATCACAACAGTTGGCGGCTTGCAACGCCGTTCATCCGGCCGACGCAAGATTCGCCCGATGGCTTTTACAATCGGCAGAGCGCATTGAGGGCGAGGTTATCCCCTCGACGCAGGAAACCATTGCGCAGGCCCTGGGGATTCGGCGCACCACGGTCACCTTGATTGCGCAAGGCCTCCAGATGGAAGGAATGATCAGCTACCGCCGTGGCAAAATCCGAATTCGCAATCGCGAGGGACTGCGAACCGCTGCATGCGACTGCTGCACCGCTCTAGGCCGCGCGAACTGGCCGGCGGAGCACTTCGCCAAAAGCGGGGCTGAGTCGGTCGATTCTCAAAGCTCGGTATGCTGATCTGGTCGAGGCGTCCTCGCACGTCACGGACGCCAACTTCGGCCGACCTCACCTCCCTACCTTCCCGGTCCGCTGCGGAAGGTGGGGGAGGCTATCGGCAGGCCCGCAGTCGCATGCTGCACGGCCCGCCGGCCCCGGCCAAAGGGAGATACCAAAGGCAGATATGGGGACGAGCCTTTGTCGCCCTGGACGCGGGCAGGTGGTGCGCAAGACCGCGACGACCACGGCGGTCGCCTCCAGCAGGCAAGTCGCCTTGCGACGCGCGCATGAGCGTCCTTCGAACTGTCCGTGCTACCGGCTCGCCCGCTCATCGCATTCCCGACCTTGTATTTCGCAGGATGTATTCGCCTCAGGCGACGAGCCTTGCGGTCACCCTGGTCGGTCAAATCTTTAGCTCTCTCCGCGAGGCTGTTGCATCCACGCCCGTAGCCGATCACCCGTCTGCCGCGCCGTGTACCATGTTCGAAAAACATGGTACGCCGCCGCCTGATGTCCCTGGGGTCGTGCCGTGCTGACATTGGTTAATTTCGTTGCGGCTTTGATTGTCTCGTGGGTTGTCGTCTACGCCATCTATGGCCTCACGCTTCTGGCCGTGCGCTCCGTTTGCTGGACAGTCCGTTTCGCATCCTCCTTGATCGTGCACGCCAGCCGAGGAGTGACGCTTCTCGTCGGTTACCCTGTTTGGCGGATGGTCCGTGCGGTGGCGTGGCTCGGCGAGGCCCGCACCCAATCCTCGCCGGCGGACGGCGTCGTTGCGCCGGTCCCGAGTACCGTGGGAAACCGCGATGTGTTGACGCCGACGCGGTGGCGGCCGGCATTCCCAGATGTCGCAGTCTCTATCAGGGACGCGGGCGAGGCTCTACTTGAATATCGCCGGCGAGTGTTTTGGGCGCGCTCTGAGATGAGAGAAACGGCCGCGCGAACGCGTAATATTATTGATCAAACGCGCGCGTTGATAGCTGAGGTCGACGCGTCTGCTACAGGGACCGCAGAGCGTGCGGGGTGCGGTCTTGTCCGGCTCAACAGCACGCGCTGATTAGCAAAAAAGTCTTCGCCCGCGCCGAGCTGAGGCCGTTTGGTCTGAAGTCCGTAGGATGCCGGAGCGATAGACCTCACGGCTAAACCCCCGGCACCTGGCCCGCCATCCGGATTGGCGTAACGCTCCGCCGCCAGGTGAGCCCTTAGTGAGGCTACTCTGACCTCAGCGCGACGTTTCCCTATCGCCGACCTCTCCAAGGCTGTAAAACATGTATTCGAATGAGGCTCGATGAGCGGGCGGTGACGTTAAAGCTTCATCGTCATGGCTGCTGAGTACCCGTCATGCCAAACGACAACAGAAACGACCACAATGGCCCAGGCCAGCCTGAATCAAAGCCGGGCACAAGAAAACCGACCATTGTGACGATCGGAGCCTCTGCCGGCGGAGTGACCGCCTTGCGGCGGTTTTTCGAAGCGCTTCCCGAGCAGACAGGCGCCTCCTTTGTCGTGATCGTGCATCTCGATCCGGATCGCCGCAGCGAATTGCCGCAAATTCTGGCTGGGCGAACCCATATGCCAGTCATTCAGGTCAATAGGACGGAAAAGCTGCAACCGGATCATGTCTATGTCATTCCGCCGGATCGCCGTGTTCTTTTGATCGACCACAAGATATCTGCGGCGGAATTCGACGAACCGCGTGGAAAACGCGCCCCGATCGATCTGTTTTTCCGGTCGGCGGCGGAACGGGTCGGCGACGGCTTTGCGGTCGTCCTGAGCGGCGCGGGTGCGGATGGAGCGGCCGGGGTCCGCGCCGTCAAGGAGGCGGGCGGCATCATTCTCGTGCAAGACCCCGAGGAGGCTGAATACTCCTCCATGCCGCGCAGCGCGATCGGGTCCGGAGTTGCGGATTTCATTCTCCCGGTCCGTGATTTGGCTACGCGACTTGTCGAGCTCATTCGCATCAAGCAGTCCGGCAAGCAGCCCGAGGAGCCCGAGGTTGACGAGGACCTGTTGCGGCGCGTGCTCGCCCACGTGAGGGTTCGGACCGGACACGATTTTTCCAAATATAAGCGCTCGACTGTACTCAGACGTCTCGCCCGCCGCATGCAGGTCGCCCGCAGTGAAGACCTCTCGGAGTATTACGAAGTTCTGCGCGACAGCGCCGATGAAGCCCAGGCCCTGCTGAGCGATCTATTGATATCGGTGACGACTTTCTTTCGCGATCACGACGCCTTCGAAGCGCTCAGGACCCAGGTGCTGCCTGGCTTGTTCGAGGGCAGGGAACTCGACGCCACAATACGCGTCTGGGTGTCGGGCTGCGCTACCGGGGAGGAGGCCTATTCGATCGCGATGCTGCTACAGGAGGAGGCCGCCAAGCACGAACTTCGCCCGCCCATCCAGATGTTCGGATCGGACCTCGATGCCCGGGCACTCGCGGTGGCACGGGAAGGGCGCTATCCCGCCTCGATTGAAGCCGACGTCAGCGAAGAGCGGTTGCGGCGTTTCTTCATCCGCG
>JASHYD010001172.1 GCA_030043175.1 Xanthobacteraceae bacterium
CGACGACCCGCAGATCGACGCGCACCATCTGCTGGACAAACGGCACCAGCAGGAAGAGTCCTGGCCCCTTGGTTCCCGTATAGCGTCCGAGCGTAAAAACGACGCCCCGCTCATATTCGCGCAAAATCCGTATGGAGGAGTACAGAAAGACGAGCGCAACGATCACGACAATGGCCACGGCGGGGATCATGGGTTTCCTCCTTGGACGAACATGGATGGTCGGCGGTCAGGCCGGTTCGACGACCACGACAAGCCCTTCGCGAGCGATCACCTTGACGCGCGCGCCGGGCTCAAGGGGGCCCTTGGAGCGAGCGCGCCAGATCTCTCCTTGGACCCGAACGCGGCCCTCGGCGCCCTGCCAGAACAAGATTTCGCCTTCCGCTCCGAGCAGCGCTTCCGCGCCGGTCACGACAGCGCGGCGCCGCGAGCGCAGCACCACCGCGAGACCGAGAATGAAGAAGGCGGCGGAAGCGGCGGAAGCGGCCGCAAGGACCGGCAGCGATAGGGCCAGTCCTGGCGTCCCGCCGGGAAACATCAAAATGGCACCGATCACGAACGCCGCCACGCCGGCGATGCCGATCAGGCCAAGGCTGCCGATATGGACCTCAGCCACCATCAGTCCGATGCCGAGGAGCACGAGTCCTGCGCCCGCATAGTTGATCGGCAGGAGATTGAGGGCATAGAGCGCCACCAGCAGACTGAGCCCGCCGATGAGGCCGGGTGCCACCGCGCCCGGATTGAGGAACTCAAACAGCAAACCATAAACGCCCAGCAGCATCAGAATGAAGGCAACGTTCGGATTGGTGATGACGGCGAGCATCTCGGTTCGCCAGTCCGGCGGCGCCGGGACCACGTTAAGGCCCGCTGTCATCAGCCGTTGGGTCTTTCCTGCGACCCACGCATTGCGGCCATCGATCTGGCGGAGCAGATCCGGCACGTCATCAGCGATCGCATCGATGACATGAAGCCTGAGCGCTTCCGAAGCCGGAAGGCTCGCGGCGGTACGAACCGCCTCGACCGCCCAGTCGGCATTGCGACCATGGAGTTCGGCCAGCCCGCGAATATACGCCGCGGCATCGTTCATGATCTTGCGCGACTCGGCGTCCTCCGGTTCGGCAGACTTCTCGTTGCCCTGGCCCGGTTGCTGGGAGCCGCCGCCCGGGAGAAAGGACGGCCCTCTCAATTGGATCGGGGTGGCGGCGCCAATATTGGTCCCCGGCATCATCGCGGCGATAGAGCTTGCATAGGCGATGTAGGTTCCGGCACTCGCCGCCCGCGCCCCATTCGGCGCCACATAGGTTGCGACCGGCACCGGGGAGGCGAGAATCGCCGCGTTGATCTCGCGCATGGAGCTGTCGAGCCCGCCCGGGGTGTTCATGCGCAGGATCACAAGGCCGACCTCGTCGGGCCGCACGGACTGAAGGTGGCGAACGACGTAATCCGCGATGGCTGGCTCGATTGCGCCGATGATGTCGAGCACGAGGGCCTGTTTGACTGTACCCCCCTCCCCGCTCTCCGCGGCTTGCGGAGAAGAATATGGAGAGGACAGCAAAGCCAGCGTTGTCAGAGCAATCCGGATGTGCACTGCGCAGTGACGCAGATGAGCCCATGAGCG
Source organism: Xanthobacteraceae bacterium (assembly GCA_030043175.1). Next base: position 1,616 of record JASHYD010001172.1, read on the forward strand.
GCGCGAGCCGGCTTTGATTGACCGCGGATCCATAGGCCGCCTCCTATCGCGCAATTGCGGTGATGATCTGCCCTAGCACCGGCCGCCGATCCCCCCGGATATTCGAGCGCATCCCGTCTGGAATTTCTGCCGAGTCTGCCGCGTTTTCAACGGTCGGCTCGCGTGTTCTGCGGATCGCGCTTGCGCCTTGCCGGCGTCCACGCGTTTTCGCGGCGCTTGGGCAAAAAGGACGTGGATGGCCGGGACAAGCCATGCCTCGGAACCGATGGTTCAGCACGAGCCGAACTCGCTCGCGATCGTACCAAATTTTTGATTGGGCAGGGCCCCGCGACGTGCGACGAAAAATAACAGCGATCTGACAGGGCGCCGGATACCCAGAAAGAGGCACAACGTTGCCGATTGATCTGCGGCGTCGATGGTGGGATTAAGGCGCGATCGATGGTGATCGCCAGGGTGATCCCGACCCCATGGACATGCTCGTAAAGCTCTATGACCTGCCTCCATCCGCTGCCGCCTTCGAGCGACTGCGCGAACAAGGGATTGAGGTACGGCGCGCGCTCGCTCCGGAGAAACACAAAATCCTCGCGTGGGTGCGAGATAAATTCGGCGAGGGCTGGGCGAGTGAGGCCGAGGTCGCTTTCGCGCGCCAACCCGTCTCCTGCTTCATCGCGGTCAAGGAGGGTAAAGTCGTGGGATTCGCCTGCCACGACGCGACGTGCCGCAATTTCTTCGGCCCGACCGGCGTCACGCCGCAGGCCAGAAAGAGCGGCGTCGGCACCGGCCTGCTGTTTGCCTGCCTTGAAGCGATGAGACAGCAGGGCTTCGGCTATGCCATTGTCGGGGGTGTTGGCCCGGCGGATTACTATTCCAAAGCTGTCGGTGCGGTTCCGATCGAGGGGCCGGATTTCTTGGAAAAAGCCGGCTTTTATGGGCTAAAGCGATCAGAATCGTAGTGTCCGCATCGATCTTGGGTTGCAGCTCCACCATCGGACGGCTGAGACGACACCATTGAAGTCAGTCACCTGAGCCCGGTAAGGTTGAGGCTGGCGGTATCGATAACCACATCGTCCGACGTTGCTGTTGTTAAGACGTTGCTGTTGTTAAATGGTGAGCCAGAGCATGGCTTTTTGATAGGATTCGCCCGATTTTGCTCAGGGTTTGCGACGCTTTTCGTTTTTGATTTCTACAAGATTCAACGTCGACGCCCACAATATGATGGTCGGAGGATCCGTATCGCCCCAACCGCGCGGTGCTCTGGGGTCACGAATCGACAGTTCCCCTTCCCCGAATTCCTTGCAGGGTGCGCAAGGCGACATCGGGAAGTTCCACTTTATTCGATCGGCACCATCCCTCGGTCCCGACCTGCCACAGCCCGTGCCGTCGCGCACGGACGCATGCATGGCCTGCCTCGCGGCGCCAAGCGTCGTTGACGGCGCGGCCGCGACGGCCGGACCGGCCGCGTCGGGAAACCACCAGATTTTCGTGATGGCTGCGATGATCTGAATGACAGGAACTTTGTCGAGAGCCGGCAAGGGGTGGGATTATCGGCATGAATGCGGGCAGTTTCTTCTGCCGGCTTATTAGCACGACGCGGCCTCATAAGGGCGTGATAATAGTTATTCTCGGACCCATTTCGGGCGGAGCGCGAGGACCAGATTAAAGACACCCCAGAAGGTGCCCACGATAATCCCGTACTGTTCCGAAACCGTGAAGCCGGAGTGCCTCGCCGCGACCTCGGTCGCCAACGTGAGACCGATCGCAGCATTTACCGGCCCTAAGGGTATCGCCCGCCTCGCCGCCAAGAGGCTCCACACTAACCAGAGGACGAGAAGGAGGGCCGGTGGGCCATCTGGGCCGCCTATGTAGTCGGTTATGTCGTGCCAGTTCATGATCCCGCGATTCCGATCTTCACCTCTGCCCGCCCCCCTCTTACGGTGCGTCATATGACAAAAGGAAATATCAGGTTGAGCAAAAGCTTCGATGCGGCAACCTTTCACGCGAGGCCTGTAGCGTCGGCGGCAGACACGCATAGTCAGGTGGGCGATCGTTTATAGCCGCCAGATGGTACGCGTTCGGACCAACTACATGCGTTCAGGTCTTCGTCGCAATCGAGTATCCGCCGCTTTCCTTTAGACAAGGGCTCCGTCGCTCACACCGGAAGAGCCCCGTTGGCGCCAAGGAGCAAGGAAGGCGAATAAGGGCGGCTTCTAAAAGATCAAGCCATTGAATTTACTTGCCAAACTTCTGAAACGGCAGAATACGGGCTGGTCGGGAAAGCGCGTGGCGGTTCCGCTCGGCTCGCCCAAACCTCTGTGCGCGGACGTTGCCGAGCTTGTCACGGACGAGGCGGTGCGCAGTTGTGATGGGCCATCGATGCGTTTCATGTGGCCCTGCAAACGCCAGCGCCCCGCCCAGCGGCCATGGCGGGCGGAGCGCAAATCTGCGCCGATCCCTCCAGGGATCAACGCTGCAACGGCGGCGATGATGCGGGCTTGTGTACTGGGGCAACGGCCGGCTGCGGAGAAGGCATCGTGGCAAGAATGTCCTGCTCAGCAGCCTGCAGCTTGGCGGCGAATTCGCGCACCATCTGCTCTTGGCTGACGGCCACCTGCGCGGCGAGTTGGTCGACCTGTTGGCGCACCGCGGCGAGATCAGCTGACATCGCCTTAAGTTCCTGGGGATCTGGAGAAGATGTCACCGGCGCGGTCGCATCGATGGCGGTCTGGGCAACAGCAGCCCGCGGTGCCAACCAGCTAAGTTGCGGAGACGAGTTCGCGATCATCTCTCGAGCCGCATCGCCGTAGGACTGCCAGGCCAGGGTGACAGCAACGCCAATACAAAACATGATCAGGAGCCTCATCAGCATTCTCCATATGGGTTTGGTTTGACACAACAAGTCCACCCTCATGTGACCAGGGCAAGGCGGGAAGGCTAAACTCCCCGGCCCCGCGCAGAGGAGGTGTCTCGCTGGAAGAGGTCTGGGGCTCGCGTGGGGTGTCTCCCGCGCGATCTCTAACGCTAGCCGATTTGTCGCGTTCCTGGCCGGCTGGGAATAAGGTTAACCCGCAGTCAAGGAAAGCAAATCGATAAATAAC